>JAGXKI010000022.1 GCA_018335295.1 bacterium
CACAAAGGAAAATGGACTTCATTATTTTTTTGGTGTTCATGAATCTCTCCCTTAAGGAATTAAGGATTATGTCTAGATATATCACCACGAAATCATAAAGTCAACTTTGGAGGGAGAACGGCTCGCATTTCCCCTTCCAACGGGTTCAACCTTCAACAATAATAATGAAGCCGTTTGCTCATTCCATGGTTAAATTGATTTATCTACTTGAATTTGTTATGGTAATTTTAATTTCAACCTAAATTTTAAGGAGGTCCCGATGATCCGAAAAATTATTTCATTCATTACCGTAATAGGCTTTCTGGCAGCCCTTCCTCTGTTAGGACAAACAGAAAATCCGAAAGTCCTGATGAAAACCAGCAAAGGAAATATCACCATTGAATTGTATCCTGATAAGGCTCCCAAAACTGTTGAAAACTTCCTCTCCTATGTAGATGACCGATTCTACGACGGAACCATTTTTCACCGTGTGATCAAGGGTTTCATGATTCAGGGAGGAGGATTCACCGCAGATTTCACCAAAAAATCCACCAAAGCTCCGATTGAAAATGAAGCCGACAATGGTCTAAAAAACAAAAAAGGCACCATTGCCATGGCTCGAACTATGGAAATTAACAGTGCCACTTCCCAGTTTTTTATCAACCTGGTGGATAATCCTTCTTTAAATTATAAAGACGACTCCCCCCGAGGCTATGGTTACTGTGTTTTTGGCAAAGTGACCGACGGAATGGATGTTGTGGAAGCCATCGGGAATGTGGAAACCACCACCAAAAACGGCCAGAAAAATGTCCCTAAAGAAACCATCAAAATCATTTCTGTCCGGAGAAAGGATTAAACTCTTCCTAAACTATCCGTAAGTTTGACTTTACCCCTGAAATCCATGTTTGATTGGATATTTACTTTCTTTCATTTTTTTCTATTCTTGGGAGTCATTGCTTACGGAATCTTTTCCTTCCTCCAGGGAAACTATCCTCGAGGTATAACTATATTTGTGGGTCTTACAGGGTATTACTTTCTGGTTCTCCATAAAGGAGTCAAAAAAGAAATCCAGAGGAAAAAAGAACAAAAATAAATATCGGGAATAGACCAGGATAGCCAAAGAACCCGGAAATGGAAATATTCGAACGCATCATTCTTTTTCTGGGTTCTTTGGTGTGGGGCCCTCAAACCATTATCCTCCTCCTCGGAGTGGGTTTTTATCTCAGTCTTCGGCTCCGCTTTATCCAGATCCGGCGGTTAAGGCTTTCCACTCGATTTCTCCTCAGCCGAAAGGGATATGGAGAAAGTAAAAAGGATAGAAAGGGGGATATTTCTCCCTATCAAGCGCTCTCTACCTCCTTGGCCGCTGTGGTAGGGAACGGAAACATTGCCGGAGTATGCACAGCTATCGCCATGGGGGGACCCGGAGCGGTTTTCTGGATGTGGCTTTCGGCCCTTTTCGGGATGGCCACCCGAATGGTGGAAGCTGTCCTGGGACAAAAATTTAAAATTCTCACTGCTGACGGGATGGTGGCCGGGGGTCCTATGTACTACATAAGAAACGGCCTGAAGTTACCCTGGCTGGCTGGGATTTTCGCTTTCTTTATGGGATGCAAGCCTCTTTTTTCAACCACCACCATTCAATCCAACTCCATCGCTTTGGCTCTGCAAACCCAACTGGGGCTCCAACCGTGGATCTCTGGCCTGGGCCTAGCTGTCCTTACGTGGCTGGTTATCATCGGGGGGATTAAAACCATCGGTAAAGTGACCGAATTCTTAAGCCCGTTTATGGTCCTTCTTTACATTGGCGGCGCGTTCATCACCCTTATCCTTTTCGCCCCCCGGCTGCCTCAAGCATTTAGCCTCATCTTTGTAGGGGCCTTCAACCCCTCAGCTATCACAGGAGGAGTCGCCGGAATGACCATAGCCCGAGCCATGAGGTATGGATTAGCCCGAGGAGCTTACTCCAATGAAGCCGGAACTGGAACAGCCGCTGTTTTTCATGCCTCTGCCAAAACCAGTGAACCTGTCCGGCAGGGGTTCATCGCTTCCTTGGATGTGTTCATTGATACCATGGTAATCTGTACCCTCACGGCTCTGTGTGTGCTGACCACCGGCGCCTGGACCGAAGGGACCAGTACAGGAATGACCGCCGCCGCATTCAACGCAGGGGTTCCCTTAGCCGGAGGGTTGATCGTGGCTGCCACCTCCCTCCTTTTTGGTTATTCCAGCCTCATCGCCGTCCCTTACTACGGAGAAATCGCCTTCACCTATCTGTTTGGAGTGGCAATTAAACGCCCCTTCCGGTGGATTTTTTGTGGGGTCATTTTCATCGGGGCAGTCCTTAAAGTGGAAGTGGCCTGGTCCATCGGAGATGTTTTCAACGGGATGATGGCCTTCACCAATCTCATCGGCCTCGTGGGCCTCTCCGGACTGGCTATCTCTGCTGTCAAATCTTACCTGAAAACAATAAACAAAAATCCTTCTTCATTCCCTGGGTGAACTGAAAAATTCTTAATTTCTTTTATTTCTGCTAATTATCTAAAATCCCAAGTGGAATCCTAAAAATTGGGGGAACTTTTAAATCGCATTTATTATTGACTAAAAATGATAAATCATCTAATTTTTATGGTTTAAATACTTTTTCATTCTTCCAGACTTATGAAAACAAAAATACACTCCTATAAAAAAAAGCGGCAACAAGGGTCCCGCCTTTTTCTCATCCTGTTCATCCTTTTTTCTTTAAGTGTCTTTCTTCTTCTTAGTTTCATTCCCAAAGAAAAGAGCCCGCCCCAAAAAAAGGAAGCCACACCGATTGAAGAAAAAGAGCCTTCTCCCTCCTCTCCTCTGGAAACAAACCACGTTTTTATTAAAAGAGGCATGACCCTCACGGATATTCTCTCCCCTTATCATTTTTCTCCCAAAGAAATCCACAAAATCAGAGAAGAAGTTCAGCCGGTTTATGACCTTTCCAAAATAAAAGCGGGAAAGGAAATGAGGATCTATTGTCTTCCTGACGGAGGTGTGGAGCGAATCGAGTACGATATGGATGAGGAAAAATATTTGTGTATCGATCTAAAAGAAGAAAGCTGTCAAGCCCAACTCAAAAAATTTCCCTTCCAAGTCAAAGAAAAGATGATCTTGGGAGTGATCCAGGATAATCTCATCTCTGCCATAAATGAGCAAGGAGAAAAAGTATTTTTAGCCCTCTCCTTAGCTGAAATATTCGCTTGGGACATCGACTTTTACATCGATATTCAACCCGGAGATTCGTTTAAGATTATCTTTGAGAAAAAATTTCTGGATGGAGAATTCAAAGGATACGGGAACATCCTGGCCGCTGAATTCATCAATCAAGGGAAAAAATTCCAAGCCTTCCGTTACACCTATCCTGATACAGGGAAATCTGACTACTTCGATTTTCAAGGGAATTCTTTAAGAAAGGAATTCTTAAAATCTCCTTTGAAATTCGGCCGTATCACTTCCCGCTTTTCCCACAGCCGTTTTCATCCCATCCTCAAAGTTTACCGCCCTCATCACGGAGTGGATTATGGAGCTCCTCCAGGAACTCCGGTCCAGTCCACAGCCGACGGGACTGTTATTTTTAAAGGTTGGAAAGGGGGTTCGGGTCGAATGGTTAAAATCCGTCATCGAAATGACTATCAGACTTACTATCTTCACTTAAGCCGGTTTGCTCGGGGTATCCGTAGGGGAGCCTCGGTCAAAAGTGGGCAGGTCATCGGATATGTAGGCTCCAGTGGCTTGTCTACAGGTCCTCACCTGGATTACCGGATTAAATACAAAGGAAGGTTCATCAATCCTCTGGCCTGGAGATTTAAATCGGCTGAGCCTCTAAGGAAAGAATTCCTCTCAGACTTTCAAAAGAAAACCCATAAGTACTTGATCCATCTGCAAGCCCCTTCCCTCTTTATCAATGCCCTCACTTTCGGTATCTGATCCCTTCTTTTTTCTATAGTTCTTTGTTAAAAAAACTTGACATCCTTACGAATAATGATTGACTCTCTTTGAGAAAAAAATTAGAATGGATTGATATCAGCAAATATAAAAAAGGAGGCTTAAATGAAAATCACCCTGAGTGTTTTGAAAGCTGATATAGGAAGTATAGGAGGTCATATCACCCCCAGCCAGGCTCTTTTGAACAAAGTTAATAATTTTATTAAAGAAAACGGAAAAGACCTCATAATTGATTATTTTATCAGTCATACTGGCGATGATGTGGCTATATTATGCACTCACGAAAGAGGAAAGCTGGATGAAAAAATTCACAAATTAGCATGGGAAGCCTTTTTAGCAGGGACAGACACGGCCAAAAAACAAGGCCTTTATGGAGCCGGTCAAGATTTATTGAAAGAAGCTTTCAGCGGAAACATAAAAGGAATGGGTCCCGCTGTGGCTGAACTGGAATTCGATGAACGCCCTAATGAACCTTTTCTCTTTTTTGCTGCGGACAAAACAGAGCCTGGAGCTTACAACTTACCTTTCTACCTGAGTTTTTCGGACCCTATGTACTGCGCCGGCCTCACTCTTAGTCCAAAAATGAACAAGGGATTCACTTTCCATATTATGGATGCGGAATACACCGAGAAGGATAAAGTTATCGAGCTCAGCTCTCCCGAAGAGATCTATGATATAGCGGCTTTACTCCGAGATAACGAACGGTATGTGATTGAAAGCATTTATTCAAGGAATACCGGAAACCAAGCTGTAGCCAGTTCCACAACCCGGCTTCACAACATTGCAGGAAAATACACAGGCAAAGATGACCCGGTTTCTCTGGTGAGAGTTCAAGGAGAATTCCCGGCAACAGGTGAAGTCCTTTCTCCTTACCAAATCGGTCATTTTGTGGCGGGTTTTATGAGAGGAAGTCATACCGGACCTTTAATGCCCTGCAAGCAAAACACCACCATTTCTTACTTTGACGGACCTCCCGTGGTCACCGGAGCCGCTTTTTGTGTGAGAGAAGGAAAACTAACAGAACCCGCCGATGTGTTCGACCATCCTTTCTGGGATCATGTCCGGAATAAGATCTCCGAAAAGGCTGCCGACATAAGACGGCAAGGATTTTCCGGCGCGGCCATGCTCCCTTATAAAGAACTGGAATACGGAGGCATCGTAGAGAGACTGGAAAAGCTGGATAAAAAATTCAAATTCAGGGATTGAATCCAATCTTTTCCTTTTTTCTTCAAATGAAAAAAATATAAAAAATGAAATCTCATAAAAATCCCATCCCTACAGTGGATATCATCATCGAAGTACCCAAAAAAGGGGAGGAAGAAGGAATCATTCTCATTGAGAGAAAAAATCCTCCCTACGGATGGGCTATCCCAGGGGGATTTGTGGATTACGGTGAGTCTTTAGAGCAAGCCGCTGTTCGGGAAGCTAAAGAAGAAACCTCTTTGGATGTCCAACTTCAAAGACAGCTTCATACCTACTCAGACCCATACCGGGATCCCCGCCAGCACACCATCTCTACAGTGTATACAGCCACAGCTAAAGGCCGTCCCAAGGCTAAAGATGACGCTCAGGATATCGGTATTTTTACAGAAGAAGAGATAACTTTCCCCCTTGCCTTTGATCACCGGGACATACTTGAAGATTACTTTCAAACAAAACGAAACAAAATCTAATTCTTTTCAAGGAGGAAAAAATGGGTGGAGGACCCTATCATGAATCTACAGATAAGTTAAGTAAAAAAACTATGGAGCTGCACAGAGCTTTTAACTCTCTGATCGAAGAACTGGAAGCAATCAATTGGTACCAGCAGCGGGTTGATGTCACCGAGAATCAAGAGTTGAAGGAAATCCTGGCTCATAACCGGGATGAAGAAAAGGAACACGCCGCCATGATTCTGGAGTGGCTGAGAAGAAACGATGCCCAGATAGCTGATGAACTGAAAACTTACCTGTTTACCGAAGGAAAAATCACCGAACTCGAAGAGAAGGAAGAGGACTGAATTATCTAGGGTGTATTTGATTCAAAAGAGAGTTCAACCGGAAATTTTAACTTAAAAAGAGAAAAAAATATCCTCCCTTGAGACAAAAGATTTCATTCTTTTATAGGAGAAGGGAATAAATTTATAAATGAATAAGAACAAGAATAAAGATAAAAAAGAAGAGTCCTCCAATCTCCAACTTAAAGAAGTCTATAAAGTCTGGGGACCTGCTGAAGCTGAAATCATAAAAGGGTTTCTGGAAAGTCATGGGATTCATTGCGTTTTTAGGGGAAAGGTGGTTCAATCGGTACACCCTTTCTCCACTGACGGATTGGGAGAAATAAAAATATTCGTCAGAGAAGAAGATTTGCCCCTGGCCAAAAAATTGATCGCTTCTCTTCGACCAAAAAAATAAATTTGGAGGCTTTCTCTAAGCCAATCAATTTTTCACTTTGTTCTTATTTTTCTCATCGTCATCTCTGGAAGACAAAGACTCTTCTTCTCTCTATATCTTCCCTTTTAGGGGCAGTATGGGGTATTCCTTTCCCGTTGAGCACAATATATAGAAAATAAAAAATTTACCCCAACTTTTTAAGATTTTTTCCTTGACATAACGGATTTCTTTACCTATATTTAAATAAAAAACGGGACAAAACGGGAAAAATTGGGAAATTTATTGATTGGAAGCTATTCTGCTCGCACTGACAAGAGTGGAAGAATTAAAATTCCGGAGAAATTTCGAGTGGCTATAGAACAACAATACGGGAAGGAGCTTTTCATCACTTCTCTCACCGACCAAGCTATCCAACTCTATCCTCTTCCGGTCTGGGAAAAACTTACCGGGGTAACCAAAGAAGGGCTTACTCATCTCAGACCTAACGTACGAATGTTCATGCTTCGTGTCAACCGGATGGGATCTAAAGCTGAATTTGATTCAAAAGGACGAGTTCTGGTCAGTCAACCTTTAAGGGAGAAGGCAAAATTAGACGGGGATGTGGAAGTGATCGGTCTCAATAATCACCTCGAAATTTGGAACAAACAGACACTTGATGAGACTCTGGAAGAAAATCCTCTCACCCAACAAGACTTTGAACATTTAGCTTCTCTCTCAAAGAAAGATGAAAAAGAATGAACGGAAACGGGCATATCCCGGTTCTTCTGGATGAAGTCATGGCTTATTTGGATGTAAAGAGAAAAGGAATGTATGTGGACTGCACTTTTGGATTGGGGGGTCATTCTTTAGAAATCCTCAAGAGAAATCCTGAAGCCAGTATTCTCGGTTTTGACATTGATGAACAGATTTTACTGAAGGCTAAAGACAAATTCAGACCGTATGCAGAGAGGATTCAACTTTACCATTCAGACTTTAGGTACCTTCCTGATTTAAATTTTGATTTTTCTCAAATTAAGGGAATGCTTCTGGATTTAGGAGTTTCTTCCTATCATCTTGATTCTCCAGAAAGAGGATTCAGCTTCAACAAAGACGGCCCTCTAGACATGCGAATGGACCTCCGGAATAAAACCACAGCTGCCAAAATTATCAACAAATACTCAGAGAAGAGGCTGGCTCATATATTTCATCAATTCGGAGAACTCCGCCAGGCAAGGAAACTGGCTCATCATATTGTTTCCCAAAGAAAAAACCAAAAAATAAAAACCACCACTCAATTACGGAAGCTCACTGAAAAAGTATGCCGGTGGAGGCCTCAAAAGGGAAAAACTCATCCCGCCGCCAAGGTTTTCCAGGCTTTGAGGATTGAAGTCAATCAAGAACTGAAAAGCCTTTCTGGCTTCTTTGAAAAAATCACCCATAAAATCTCTCCCCAAGCCCGACTCGTAGCCATTTCTTTCCATTCTTTGGAAGACCGGATTGTCAAAAAAACTTTTTCCCAGATGGCCTCTTCTCAAAACAATCATCCCCTTTTAAAAATACTTACAAAAAAACCCCTGACTCCGAGTCCCCAAGAAATTGCCTCCAATTTTCGAGCCAGGTCCGCCAAATTGAGGGCTGCCGAAAGGATCTAAATGGTTAGAAAAAAATACAGCAAAAAAGAAATCTTGCTGACCGTAGCCAGCATTATGGCTATCATCCTCATCTTGACTTTTTACCTCTGGCACCAAACACAATCCATACGATTAGGCTACCAAATCAGAGACTTGGAAGACAAAGTGGCTTCTTTAAAAAAGGAAGTAAACCAACTGGAGACCCAAAAATCTTCCCTTTTAACTCTGAAAAAAGTGGAGAAAACCGCTAAAGAAAAACTCAATTTAAGAAAGCCCCAAAAAGAACAGATTATCTTTGAGGACTTTCAAAATCGCCCATAGAATCGGCTCTTATGAGAAATTTACACCAACAAAAAATCAAAAAAAGAACTATTCTTCTGACTTCCTTTTTCATTCTTTGGGTAGGGGGTCTCGTCTTTCGATTGGTGCAGCTTCAAATCTTCCACCACCCCCGTCTCGAAGATGAAGTTATGGAACAAAATCAGTTCAAAAAAACTATCACTCCAAAAAGAGGAACTATATACGATTTAAAAGGCAATATTCTCGCTCGAAGCCTACCCAGAAAATCCGTTTTCTATACTCCCTCCAACACTCAGACCCCTTCACAACAATTTCAAAAGGTTTTAAAGTTGAGGCGAATCTTGAATCTCTCCTCCGAGGAAGTTCAAAAAATCCGAACCAGGATTCAAAAAAAGGATCCGTTTATCTGGATCAAACGAAAAGTGACCCCGGAGACGGCCCAAAAAGTCAAGCAGATGGATATCGACAGAATTCACTTCATGGAAGAGAATAAACGATTTTATCCTCATCGATCTCTCGGGGCTCAACTCCTGGGAAGAGTCAATATCGATGAAGAAGGACAAAGCGGGGTAGAACTCGCCTATAACGAAGTGCTGGAAGGAGAAAAGGGCCTGCATCTCGTCCTCAGAGATGCCAGAAAAAAAGATTACCGTTTCCAGACCCTCAAACAACCGGTAGAGGGAAAAGACTTAATCTTAACTGTAGATGAAACCATTCAGTACATAGCGGAAAAAGAATTGGAAAAAACAGTCCAAAAATTTAAGGCCAACTGGGGAACCGTGGTGGTCTCCCGCCCTTCCACCGGAGAAATATTGGCTATGGCCAACTATCCTCGGTTTGACCTGAATCATCCCCCTTCTAATCTTTCCAAACTTCTCCGTTCAGACCGGAATAAAGCCATCCATCATACATTTAACCCCGGATCTACTTTTAAAATTATCACTGCTTCGGCAGCTCTCGAATCTCACAGGGTCAATCCCAGTGATTCTTTTGACTGCAGTAAGGGGTATATCCGATGTTCCGGAAATATAATCCGGGATCATAAAAAGATGGGAATTCTTTCCTTTCCTGAAGTGATTATCCATTCTTCCAATGTGGGAGCGGTCAAAATTGGACGAAATACGGGAGAAAAAATCCTTTACCAAACCATCAAATCCTTTGGGTTTGGAGAAAAAACCGGTATTGACCTTCCTGCGGAAGAAAAGGGAATTTTCCGTTCTTTACCTCACTGGTCGAAAGTCTCCTTAAATTATCTCTCTATAGGTTATGAAATTTCTGTCACGGCTCTTCAGATGCTCCAAGCTATAAACACCATCGCTAATAAAGGGGAATGTCCTACACCTCATGTGTTAAAAAAAATCCTCCCCTCTTCGGAGCAAGCCTACTCCATACCATCCAAGTACCAAAGAGTGATTTCTGAAAATACAGCCGGAAAACTCTGTAATATCCTGCATAAGGTGGTCCAGAAAGGAACCGGCCAAGCCGCCCGAATCCGAGGATATTCTGCTGCTGGAAAAACAGGAACGGCCCAGAAATATGATCCCTCCCTGGGTACATATACTTCCTCATCTCATACCGCTTCCTTCATAGGCTTTGTACCTGTTCATAAACCCGCCATCTCTATGGTTGTGGTTGTCGATGGCCCCCAAGGAACCTATTATGGAGGGAAAGTGGCGGCTCCTCTTTTTCAAAGAATCGCTGTCCAGGTCCTTCACTATATGCACATTCCTCCCCGAAAAGAGTCCCAGGTCTTTATCGCTTCAAAAAACAGGGAGCAGCCCAAACAATGAAATTGAAAAAGCTGCTGAAAGACAGCTCCCTAGTGAAATGGACCGGCCACCCGGATGAAAACATCAAGGGAATCTCTTATTCTTCAAAACAGGTCAAGCCCCATTATCTCTTCGCTGCTTTAAAAGGAGAAAAAACAGATGGAAACAACTTTATCCAAGAAGCCCTGAAAAAGGGAGCCACAGCCGTGCTTTCGGAAAATCCTCCTCCTCCGAATTTTTCCTTCTGTTGGATCCAGGTGAAAGAGGCCAGAGAAGCTTTGGCCCGGATTTCTGCCAATTTCTATTCTCATCCCTCCCGAGAGATAAAAATGGTGGGAATTACCGGAACCAAAGGGAAAACCACTCTTACCTATTTACTTGAAGCCATACTTGAAAAAGCCCATTGCTCTCCTTCACTCATAGGGACCATTCATTACAAAGGTCCCCATAGTGAAGTATCTGCCCAAAGGACCACCCCCGAAGCTCCTGATTTACAGAAAATGCTGAGAGAGATGAAAAATCAGGGGGCCACCCACGGGATTGTTGAAGTTTCCTCCCATGCTTTGGAACTCAAACGAGTTGTGGGGATTGAGTTTGATATTGTGGTATTCACTAATTTAAGCGGCGAGCACATGGATTACCATAAATCCATGGATCGATATTTTGAAGCCAAGAAAAAGCTTTTTTCTCTCAACCCCGAAGGAATGTCTGTTATCAACCTGGATGATCCGTGGGGAAAAAAATTGATTTCCCAACTTCCTAAAGGTGTAATCACTTATGGATTGGAAACTCCTGCACTCATCCACGCTGATGATTATGATTTCACCCAGCGAGGAATCCATATGTCGGTGACATACCCTGCTGGAAAAATACACCTTTCTTCTCCTCTCCTGGGTAAACCCAATGCCTCTAACCTGCTTGCTTCGGTGGCCTGCGCTCTCACCTTAAACATTCCTGTATCTGCAATCAAAAGCGGAATCGCCTCTCTTTCTGAAATCCCTGGAAGGTTGGAGAAGATTGAAAATTCTCTGGGACTTCTTATTTTTGTGGATTATGCCCATACAGACGAAGCCTTGAGGGGTCTCTTGAAAACGGCTCAAGAGCTCCGTCCCCGGAAAATCCTTTTGGTTTTTGGAGCCGGGGGAGACAGGGATAAATCGAAACGTCCTCGTATGGGAGAGGTTGCAGGGACTTATGCGGACTTGACTATCCTCACTTCGGATAATCCCCGTTCAGAAAATCCAATGGACATCATCTCGGATATCCAGAAAGGCCTGAACAAAACAGGATGTAAGGATTATCAAATCCAACTCAACCGGAGAAAAGCCATCCAAAAGGCTCTCTCCCTGGCTGAGAAGGGAGACTGCATCCTCGTCGCGGGTAAAGGTCATGAAAACGAACAAATTATTCAGGATAAGGTGTTTCCTTTCAATGATTCTGAAGTTATCAGAGATACACTCAACAAAATGGAGGCCTCCTAAATTGGTTGAGTTGGCTTTAAATAATCTGGCTCAAAAAATGGACGGATCTATCCTGCAGGGTTCTCCGGATCAATCCTTTGACAAGTACAACATCGATTCAAGATTGACTCAGCCTGGAGAACTTTTCTTCGCCATAGAGGCCGGAAGGGATGGACATAAATTCATCGAAGATGCCTATAAAAAAGGAGCTGCAGGCGCAGTGGTCTCCAAAAACATTTCCATTTCAGACAAAAACTTTGCTCTCATCCAGGTCCCGGATACTCTTCAAGCTCTTCAGCAGACAGGAAAAAAAGTTCTTTCCGAAATGGAAGTAAAAGTGGTGGGCATCACCGGAAGTATCGGGAAAACCACCACCAAAGAATTCACTTCTTCTCTCCTTTCCCTAAGCTATAAAGTGTTTAAATCCAGGGGAAATTACAACAATTACCTGGGCCTCCCTCTCTCTATCCTCCAGATTCAAGAACATCATGAAATAGCGGTTCTGGAAATGGGAATAAACCAACCTCATGAAATGAAGACTCTGACCCACATAGCCCCTCCCGATCTCGCGGCCATAATCAATATATTGCCAGTCCATCTTGAATTTTTTCAAACCATCGAAGAATTAGCCTCCACCAAAAAGGAAATCTTGGAGGGGATGAAAAAAGGAGGCACTGCGGTCCTAAACGGGGATAATCTTTGGACCCAAAAAATTGCCCATCAATGGAAAGGTCCTAAGCTCTTATTCGGTCTTTCAAAAAATTGTCCCATGAGGGCTGTCCACATCCACAAATCTTTTTCTCAGGGAATATCCTGTGATCTTATTTATGAACACAAACAGAAAAGAGTCCATCTTCCCTTTATTTACGATCACTATCTTTACAATTTTCTCTCTGCTGCAGCGATAGCCCAACTTTTCTCTGTCCCCCTCGAAGACATTCCCAGAAAAACCCCCTATCTCAAGCCGGGTTCTATGCGCGGAACTATAATTCACCTTCCCCACGAAATTACCCTTGTGGATGACAGTTACAATTCCAACCCGGTGGCTCTGAAATCCATACTGAAAAGCCTGGCCTCCTTTCCCTCAAAAAGAAAGGTGGCTGTTCTGGGAGACATGCTGGAACTTGGAGAAAAGAAGAGGGAATATCATGTGCAGGCCGGAAGCCAACTGGTCCAGTATGGATGGGATATTTTGATCACAGTAGGCCCTCTCAGCAAAGACACGGCCAAAGGATCCCTCAATGCAGGGATGGAGAGAAACCGGATTTTTTGTTTTGATGATTCGGAAGAAGCAGCCGAGGAAATTCCTTCTCTTCTTAAAAAAAACGACCTGGTTTTGATTAAGGGATCGAGGGGAATCAAAACAGAGAAAATTGTGGAAAAATTAAAACAGGAGAAAACATAATATGCTTTACTGGCTCCTGGTCCCTCTTAAAAAACATTTCTTTTTCTTTAATGTATTCAGTTATATCACAGTTCGCACCGCTATGGCTGGAATCACCGCCTTTCTTCTTACTTTAATCCTGGGTCCGTGGGTGATAAAGACACTTAAAAAATATCAAATAAAGGAAGAACTGCGTCCCTACAGTCCCGAAACTCATACAGGAAAAAAGGGGACTCCTTCGATGGGAGGGATTTTGATCATTTTTGGTTCCCTTTTTCCAACCATTCTGTGGGGAGATTTAAGCAATACTTATGTCTGGCTGGCCATGGGTACGATGTTTTTCTTCGGACTTCTGGGTTTTGAAGATGATTTCCTGAAGATAAAAATGAAAAAACCACTGGGATTAGTTGCCCGGCACAAACTTGTCTTCCAGATTATCCTTTCCGCTCTCATCGCTTTCATACTGGTCTATCTCGGGCTCATCGGAAAATTCAACCTTCATTTAAGTTTTCCGTTTTTTAAACAATGGACCCCTTATCTCGGGTGGTTTTACCTTCCCTGGATCATCTTCATCCTTGTAGGTTCTTCCAATGCGGTCAACCTGGCTGATGGACTGGATGGTTTGGCCATCGGCCTCACCATCATCAGTGCCAGCGCCTTTACCGCTCTTTCTTACATCGCAGGACATGCACTCTGGTCTGAATATTTAGAGATCCTTCGAGTCCCCCAAGCTTCAGAACTCACTGTTTTCGCGGGAGCTATGTCTGGAGCCTGTCTTGGATTTCTCTGGTACAATTCTCATCCAGCCCAAATTTTCATGGGAGATGCGGGAGCTCTCTCCATTGGAGGAACTCTGGGAACTTTATCTATCATGATAAAACAAGAATTCCTTCTTTTTATGGTCGCCGGGGTGTTCATCCTGGAGGCTCTTTCTGTCCTTCTGCAGGTGTCTTATTTTAAACTGAGCGGAGGAAAACGAATCCTGAGGATGGCTCCTCTCCATCATCACTTTGAACTGATCGGGTGGTCAGAACAAAAAATTGTAGTCCGCTTCTGGATTGCCGGGATTTTTTTCGCCCTGTTCAGCCTGACCACTCTGAAATTAAGATAAAATGAATTTAAAAGGAAAAAATGTCCTTGTGGTGGGGCTTGGAAAAACCGGAGAAGCTCTGTGCCGTTTCTTGCTTCAAAAAGGAGCTCATGTGAAAGTAAGTGAACAAAAAAACAAAGACCAGCTTTCATCAAAAATAAAAGAATGGACCTCCCAAACCCTCGAAGTGGAAACAGGAGGGCATGAGCCCAAATCTTTTCTGGAGGCCGACTTGATTCTCCCCAGTCCAGGCGTTCCTTTCATCCCTGTGTTGAGGGAGGCTCAAGAAAAGGGAATCCCCGTCCTTTCTGAAGTGGAGCTTGCTTACAGGTTTCTCAAAGGAAGGATGGTGGGTATAACCGGATCCAACGGGAAATCCACCACCGCTACTTTAATTCACAATATATTCACAAATGCCGGCCTTCCTTCCATTCTGGCTGGAAACATAGGAACGCCTTTGATTGATATGGTTGAAAAAAGCCGGGACAATTATATTTATGTCACAGAACTTTCCAGCTTCCAGCTTCATTTCACCCAACAATTGAGAGCCTTCATATCTGTATTCCTCAATGTAAGTGCCGATCATTTGGACTGGCATTTAGATTTCACTCATTACGTGGAAGCCAAGAAAAAACTTTTTTATCACCTAAAAGAAAACGATGCGGCTGTACTGAACATGGATGATCCTCTAGTGGGTTCTCTAAGAAATCAGATTAAATCCAGCGTATGGGGATTTAGCCGGACAGGCCGAACGAATCCAGGCAGTTATCTATCCAACAGTTGGATCCTTTTCTCTCAGGATGATGAAGAAAAAAAAGTAATGAAATCATCGGAAATCCCTCTGCCCGGCCCTCATAATCAAGAAAACATCCTGGCCGCTGTGGGAGTCTCTTGTGTTTTAGGAATACCTATTTCTATTATTCGAAACTCTGTTAAAAATTTTAAAGGCTTGAAACACCGACTGGAAAAGGTCGCTGCGATCGGAGGAGTCAAATTTTATAATGATTCCAAAGCCACCAACATTCAAGCCACTCTTCAATCCCTCCATAGTTTCGACAATGACATCATCCTTATCCTTGGAGGAAGGGATAAAGGAGGCGATTTCAAAAGGCTAAAAAAGCCTATTCAGGAAAAGGTAAGAAAGATTGTGCTCATAGGAGAAGCCCAAAACAAAATTGAGCAGGCATTAAAAGGGGCAGCTCCCTTGATCAAGGTTTCCAGTCTTTACGAAGCCGTTCGTCAGGGATATAAGAGTGCCAAGCCGGGAAATGTGGTTCTCCTAGCCCCGGCCTGTACTAGTTTTGATATGTTCCAAAACTTTGAACATAGAGGGGAAATATTTGAAAAAGAAGTGAAATCGATGGCTCAAAAGTTCTCCCATAAAGAAAGATAAAATCATGGAGATATTCAGACCTTACAGTTTTGACAAGACATTGTTCGTCACCACACTGATCCTTATCATTTTCGGCCTCATCATGGTGTTCAGTTCCTCTGGAGTTCTAGCCAGTGAAAAGTACAACCAACCCTTTTACTTTCTCTTCCATCAACTCATCGGGGTTGGGATAGGTCTCTTCATCATCCTGGTTATGCTTTCTGTGAGAACTCCTTTCTACCAAAACTCCCTCTTTATCTTCGGTTTACTTTTTCTAAATTTCCTTTTTCTGTTGAGCTGTCTCCTTATCCCTTCCTTTGCTCAAACAAACCGCTGGATCCAATTATTTGGGTTCCATTTTCAACCTTCTGAACTGGCCAAAATAAGTCTCATTCTTTTTATAGCTTTTCTTGCAGACCGAAAAAAAGAGAAATTTCATGAAGCTCCCCACTTTTTGTTCCCTTTATCCATTCTCTTTGTGTTCATTCTTCTCATCATCAGAGAACCCGATTATGGAACCGCTTTTCTGATTCTTTCCATCGGTGCCATCATGTTTTTTATCGGAGGAGTGAAATACAAATACTTTATTTTTCTGGGAATAGGCACTGCAGGGCTCTTCCTATTCTACCTCGTTCAGTCTCCATACCGGATGAACCGAATTTTAGCCTTCATCTCTCCTTATAAAGATCCCCTAGGAAAAGGGTTTCAGGTCATCCAATCAAAGTTAGCTGTGGGGGCAGGGGGAATTTTTGGAGTCAGCATCGGGGAAAGCGTCCAAAAACTCTTTTTTCTTCCCTGTGCTCACACAGATTACATCTTCGCTATTATCGGAGAAGAATTGGGGCTGATGGGGACGTTGGCCATCCTTATCCTCTTCCTTCTCCTGTTGTGGAGGGGCCTGGCCATTTCCTTGAAAGCCCCAGATTCCTTCAGTCAAATGGTGAGCGCCGGGTTGATTCTGGCCATATTTTTTCAAGCTATGCTGAATATAAGTGTGGTTTTGGGCCTCAGTCCCCCCACAGGATTTCCTTTGCCTTTGATAAGTTTCGGAAGGTCTTCACTGATATGCACTCTTTTCGGTATCGGGATTCTCCTTCACATCTCCCAGCGAAAAAGAACTCCAGGAAGAAAAAAATGAAGAAAATCAAAGTGATCATTAGCGGCGGAGGAACCGCAGGTCACCTCTACCCGGCTCTCTCTGTGGGACAAAAATTAAAAGAAAAAGCCCCCCTTCTTGAGGTCATATATGTGGGGAGCACCCGAAAAATGGAAAAAAGGATCATGGAAAAACAAAAATCTCAGTTCATTCCTCTAAAAATCCAGGGAATCATGGGAAAAGGCTGGAAAATCTTCCCCTCATTGTCCCTTTTACCCCTCGCTTTCATCAAATCTATGATGATCCTTCTGCGGATACAACCTCATTTAGTCATCGGAGCCGGAGGGTACAGTTCGGGTCCCGTAGTCCTCCTGGCCTCCAGTCTGAACATCCCCACTTTGATCATGGAACAGAACCTCCGTCCTGGTTTCACCAACCGGTTTCTCCTTCCCTGGGTAGATAAAGCAGTGGTGGCTTTCAAAAATTCTCTTCCTTATTTCAAAGGAAAGGGAGTTTTTCTAGGAAATCCGGTGAGAGAGGAATTTCATAATATCTCTCCTAAAAAACACACACCGCCCTTCATTCTTCTCATCTTCGGGGGAAGTCAGGGTTCTCATTTCCTGAATAAAGGGATCACTGAAGCTCTTCCGCTGCTTAAAAAAGAGGACATGGTGATCTTTCATCAGACCGGAGAAAAGGATTGCCAGTGGGTCCAAAAAAAATACCAGCAGCACAGGATAAAAGCCACGATTTCTCCCTATTTCTCCCCCATGGCCGACTATTTCCAAAAATCCGATTTGATCATCAGCCGCGCTGGGGCCACCACCATAGCTGAAATCATCGCCGCTCAGAAGGCTTCTGTGCTGGTTCCTTTTTCTGAGGCCACTGACAACCATCAGCTCCTGAATGCCAGAGAATTGGAAAAAATAGAGGGAGCGGAAATCATACAGGAAGAAGAATTCACACCTCAACTGGCGGCTGGTAAAATCCGCAGCTTTATAAATAATAAGCACAAACTCAGAAAGATGGAAAATAATTTGAAGCAACTCAACAAGAGAGGTAAAGCAGCAGAACAAATTTCCCAACTCTGCTTTCACTTGATGAATAAAAAGAAAAAGAATAGGAGTAAATCCATTGGTTAAGCGCTCTTATCACAAACTCAAGCACATCCATATGATCGGCATCGGCGGAACCGGAATGAACGGGATTGCTGAAGTTTTGCTGAACCTCGGGTACAAAGTCTCGGGCTCAGACCTCAAAGAAAATGAATCTATAAAGAGGCTTTCCAGGTTAGGGGCCGATATCTCCACCGGGCACAAGGCGGAAAAAGTCCATGGGTCCGATGTGGTAGTCACATCTTCAGCCATTAAGGAAGATAACGTGGAAGTGCTGGAGGCCAAACGTCATAAAATTCCGGTGATCCCTCGAGCCGAAATGCTGGCGGAACTAATGCGATTGAAAAACGGAATCGCCGTAGCCGGTTCCCATGGCAAAACTTCCACCACCTCCATGGTGGCCCAAATCTTAGAATCGGACGGTTTTGACCCCACTATCATTGTGGGAGGCCGGTTGAACACTGTTGGAGCTCATGCCAAGCTGGGAGAAGGGGATTTTATTGTCGCCGAAGCCGATGAAAGCGATCGTTCTTTTCTTTATCTTTCTCCTTTCATCGCGATCTTGACAAATCTCGATGAAGAACATCTCGACCAGTATAAATCAGTCGAAGAAATCAAAACTTATTTTACAAACTTTGCCAACAAAGTTCCTTTTTACTGTCCCGTGGTTCTTTGTCTGGACGACGCCAATCTCCAGGCCCTTATCCCCGCCTTGGAACGCCGGATCATCACTTATGGTTTTTCTCCCCAGGCGGATGTTTTTGCCACCGATCCTCAATTTGACCACTTTTCCAGCCAATCCAACCTCTTCTGGAAAGGACAAAAACTGGGGGCGCTGAAACTGAATGTTCCCGGAATCCATAACATATATAACGCTATGGCGGCAGTAGGGGTAGGAATAGACTTAAATATTCCATCTTCCACTATTTTAAAAGCTCTGGAGGAATATTCAGGTATGGGACGCCGCTTTGAATTGAAAAAAGATATCCACGATATTATGGTGATCGAGGATTATGCTCACCATCCCACTGAAATCAAAACTACATTGGATTCGGCTAAAAAGGGATGGCTCCGACGGGTTGTGGCTGTTTTCCAACCTCATCGTTACACTCGCCTTTCTCTTTTGATGAAAGAGTTTGCCACATCTTTCAACCAGGCGGATGTACTGATCATTACAGAAATATATCCGGCTGGGGAAAAACCCATCTCCGGGGTTTCAGGCAAAGCTCTTTATGAAGAGATCCAGCGGTTTGGGCATAAAAATATTCATTACGAACCGGAACTCAAAAATATTCCTTCTCTGCTGGAGGATTTTGTTTCACCGAAAGATATAGTTATTTTTATGGGAGCAGGAAATATCTACAAAATCATCCCTGAATCCATAAAAAGACTGGAGGGAAAATTCTAAACATGGGTGTCCCGTATAATCCAGCATACAAATACAAACTCGCTTCCTGGTTCTCTGGTTCAGGTCAATTCAAAAGAAGTAAAAGAAAGACCAGGTCCAAAAAAATTCAAAGGAAAATCAAGTTGAAAATAAAACACATCCTGGTTTTCTTTCTGGGGCTGATGGGAATTTTTTATCTCCTCCAGCAATCTTATCTTTTCCTTATCACTTGGGATAAACTGAATGTGAATGAAGTCCAAATTGTCTGCGGTAATCCTGAAATCAAAGAAAACCTCCATCGGTTTTTTGAGAACAGAGAACTGGGAAACCTTTTGCTTGTCAATATCCATAATCTGCAGCATGTGGTTAAATCTCATTCATGGATCAAGGAAGTAAGGGTAAGGAAAATTTTTCCCTCATCATTAAAAATCCATGTAACCGAAAGAATTCCCCAAGCTCTTTTGCAAAAAAAGAAGGTCTACTTGATAGACAGCCAAGGAGTGCTTCTGGAACCCACTCACCCAAAACTCCACCCTGACCTTCCTCTTATCCTTGGTTCCCACCAATTCCAGAATCACTCTTCGGAAAAATTGGAGCTCGCCTTGAGAATGCTCCAGAGTGTGAAACCTTCCCTGAAAAAACACGTGGAGGTCATCGATGTTTCTGGTTACGAAAATGTCTCCATCAAGTTGAAAAATTCTCCTGTATGGGTGAAGCTGGGTGACAGTCATTTCTCCTCAAAACTCCGTCTCTACCAAGATCTTCTTCCAAAATTCCAAAAAAAATATGGACCCCTTCAGTATGTTGACCTCAGGTTTTTTCAAGACCGAGTGATCATCAAACCAGGGGATAATCCGGATGTGAAATCCCCCCTCTCTTATAAGGAGGCAAACTAATGCCAAAAAATGGATATATCGTGGGAATTGATATTGGCACTAAAAAAGTCACAGCCATCATCGGAGAAATCACCGAAGAGAAAAAAGTCGAAATCATCGGCATAGGAATGGCTGAATCCAAAGGTTTAAGAAAAGGAGTGGTGGTCAATCTGGATGCCACCATAGAAGCTATAAAAAAAGCTCAGGAAGAAGCCGAACTCATGGCGGGAGTGGAAATCGATTCAGCCTTCATTGGTATTTCCGGAGCCCATATCAAGAGCTTCAACAGCCGGGGAGTGATTGCTGTATCCGGTAAAAACAAGGAAATCGGACGGGAAGATATCAAACGGGTCATCGATCAATCCAAAGCTGTTTCCATCCCTCCCGATAGAGAAATCATCCATATCATCCCTCAGGAATATGTGGTGGATGAACAAGACGGAATCAAAGACCCTATGGGAATGAGTGGGATAAAACTGGAAGTCAATGTCCATATTGTCACAGGAGTCGTCACTTCGGTCCAAAATCTGAGGACCTGTATGACCCGGTCAGGTATTGAAATCCAACAGATCATCCTCAACCAAATCGCCACCAGCACCTCGGTGCTCACTCCCGACGAGATGGAGTTAGGAGTGGGGATGATTGATATCGGAGGAGGAACCACAGAAGTGGCCATCTTTGAAAGGGGAAGCCTTTGGTACACCTCTGTGATTCCTATCGGAGGAGATAATTTCACAAACGATATCGCGGTGGGGCTTCGAACCCCTATTCCCGAAGCCGAAAAGATCAAGAAAAAATTCGGATGCGTTTCCAGTCCTCTGGTGGATGAACAGGAAACCATCGAAGTTCCTTCTGTAGGCAAAGGGAAAAAACCCCGGGTTCTTTCCAGACAGCTTTTAGCTGACATCATCCAACCTCGAGCCGAAGAAATCTTCCGGTTAGTGGACAATGACATTAAACGGATGGGGTATGAGAAATCCCTTAATTCAGGAATCGTGATCACCGGAGGAACCGCTTTACTGGAAGGAATCGAAGAAATTGCGGAAGAAATTTTTGATTTACCAGTCCGTAGAGGAGACCCCAGTGGTGTAGGGGGCCTTGTCGACCGAGTCAGCACCCCTGATTATGCCACTTCGGTAGGGCTCATTCTTCACGGATTCAATAAAAGGAAAGAAAAAGGAATAACTCAAAAAAGCAAAAAAGGCTTCTGGTCTAAGCTTAAAGAATGGCTGAAGGAAGCTTAGGAGGTAAAAATGAATGAGGAGACAAAAAACAAATTGAAATTTCATCTCGTTGAGGAATCCTCTGGTGCCAACATCAAGGTTGTAGGCATCGGAGGTGGAGGAGGAAATGCCATCAACAGGATGATTGAAACAGGAATTGAAGGAGTGGAATTCATTGCTGTCAACACAGACCTTCAAGCTCTGAACAACAACAACGCCCAATCCAAACTTCAGCTCGGGAATCAGCTCACCAAAGGTTTAGGCTCAGGTGGAAGACCGGACATAGGCAAAGAAGCGGCTTTAGAAGACACTGAAAAATTTGTAGAGATTCTAGAAGGAGCCGATATGGTCTTCCTCACCGCTGGACTGGGAGGAGGAACTGGAACCGGATCCACCCCTATCCTGGCTAACCTTGCCTCGGAAATGGATATCCTGGCTATAGCTATCGTCACTCTTCCTTTTGAATTTGAGGGAAAAATCCGGTCCAAACAGGCCGAGGAAGGACTTTCAGAACTGAAATCCTCAGTGGATACCGTCATTTCTATTCCCAATGAAAGGCTGCTGGAAACAGTGAATCTGGACACCTCCATCCAGGATGCATTCAAGACAGCCGATGATATCCTGCGCCAAGCCGTCCAAGGAATTTCTGATCTCATCACCAAGCCTGGAATCATCAATCTGGATTTCGCCGACGTCAAATCCATCATGAAAGGAATGGGCATGGCTTTCATGGGCACAGGACTTGCTTCTGGAGAAAACAGAGCCGTGGATGCCGCTCAAAAGGCCATCTCCAGTCCTTTGCTCATTGACACCTCCATTGAAGGAGCTCAGGGGGTCCTCATCAATATAACTGGAGGAAAAGACATCACCCTACATGAAGTTTCTAAATCCTCCGAGCTCATCCATGAGATGGCTCACACCGATGCCAATATCATATTTGGCACAGTTATTGATGAAAGCATGAAAGAAATGGTGAAAGTGACGGTGATCGCAACCGGTTTTGATCAAACCAAAGAAAAGGAAACTTCCTCCCAGGAAAAAAGTTCTTCCTCTACTCAGGAACCCCCTCCTTCTGTCAGAGTCCAAAACGAGACACCTCCCTACCTGTTCGAACCCAAAGGAAACAATTCCTTCTGGCAGAGACCTGCCTGGGAAAAACAGTGGGAACCTTATGAAACTCCTTCTTTTATCCGGCGAAACAAAAATGCTCCTGTAAAGAAAACTCCCGATGAAGTCAGCTGATTTGGTCGTATCCAACTGCAACCAGCTTCTCACCTGCAGGAGCTCTCTTCCCAAAAGAAAAAAAGACCTTCAAGATCTCCAGATTCTGGAGAAAGGATGCATCGCCTCTTATAAAGGCCGGATCATTTTTATAGGTCATGAAAGAGAGTTGAACAAAGAGGTGACGCTGGAAAAAAATGGACTTTGGATTAACGGCAAAGGCTTGACCGCCGTTCCGGGTTTGGTGGATTCCCACACTCATCTTCCCTTTGGAGGAAGCCGGGAAGAAGAATTTCTTCTTCGCCTCAATGGTTACACCTACCAACAATTGGCCCAAAAGGGAATGGGAATCAAATCTACGGTGGAGTCCACCCGAAAAATTCCTGAAAATGAGCTTTTCGAGCTTTGTCTTTCCCGTCTGGATTCTATGCTACGTCACGGCAGCACCACGGTAGAGGCCAAGAGCGGCTACGGGCTGAATGAAAAAGATGAAATCAAACAATTGAAAGTCCTGAAAGCCCTCCACCGAGCCCATCCCGTGGACATTGTTTCCACTTTCATGGGAGCTCATGAAGTTCCCCGGGAATTCAAATCTAAAAAAAGAGAATACATGAATCTTCTCATTCAAAGAATCCTCCCGCAAATCAAAAAAAACAATCTGGCTGAATTTTTCGACATTTTTTGCGAACAAGGGGTTTATTCTCTTGAAGAGACCCGAGAGTTGGTGAAAGCCGCCCAAAAAGCTGGATTTCCAATCAAAATCCATACAGATGAATTCGTACCTCTAGGGGGAACCAATCTGGCCGTCAAAGAAAAGGCGGTTTCCGCCGAACACCTCATCGCCATCACCCAAAAAGGGATCGACCTGATCTCCAAAAGCAATACCGTGGCCACTCTCCTTCCCGCTGTCCCTTTTTTTCTTATGCAGGAGAAAAAACCCCCTGCCCGTCAACTCATCGAAAACGGCGCCATTGTGGCTCTAGCTTCCGATTTCAACCCAGGAAGCTCCATGACTGAATCCATGTTTTTTGTCATCCAGCTGGCTGTATTCACCTTAAAAATGCGCATCGAAGAGGCCATTAACGCCGCAACCATCAACGCAGCCTATGCAATAAAAAGAGAACAAGAAATCGGAAGCCTAGAATTGGGGAAAAAAATGGATCTTCTGCTTTGTGAAGTTCCCAATTATGCCCACCTTGTTTATCATATGGGGATTAATCCTGTTCAACACGTGATAAAAAACGGAAAATTAGTGGTTCAAGACCGACTGCTAGTCAGAGATCCAAAGGAGAGTCACACCTAGAACACTCCCCCTCCCTATAAATCAATTTTTTTCTTTTCTGGGTTTCACAGGCGGCTTTAGATCAGGAGGTAATGGAGACTCATACTTTTTGCCTTCTTTTTTCTCCTTCCATTCCTTCCTCATTTTTTCGATGATTTGGGGTTGAGTTAAAAAATCCAGGCCGGAGGCAGACATCACTTTCGCAGCAGTGATGACCGCTTTAAGGCCAATGGACATTCCTCCACAAGCTACCGCCCCCCAATGATGCCCTGGAGTTCCCAGGGGTTTAAAGGCCACTCCTAAGGAGGTGGTGGGAGTCAACCAACTCACTTCAGCCACATCCGTAGAACCCCCTCCCCAACTTCTTCTGGGATGTTTGAAGGGTTCAATTTCGTTTGCCAGTCCATTCTTTTCAATCCCTAAATTCTCCTGGATTTTTTTTGCATAGCTCTGTTCTTCCTCTGTAAATTCAGGAGCCCCCACTAAAAGGAAATTTTTGTAAACCACCTCAGAACCTGTTCGATTAGGCAAAACTTCATGAACTCCGCTGATATATTGCAGTTTATATTCGGTTCCGCTCATTTTAGAAGCCCCCTCGATAATCTTCATAACTCTCTTATAGTCCTTCTTAACACTTTCCCAATCAATGTCCCTCACATAGTACCAGGCTCGGGCATAATTGGGGACCACATTGGGGGCTCCTCCCCCTTTTTCGATCACATAATGAATCCTGGCTGTAGGCTTCAGATGTTCACGGAGATAATTCAAACCCACATCGGTCAATTCGATCGCATCCAGTGCGCTCCGGCCGTGCCATGGATCCCCAGCAGAATGAGCTGTTTTCCCAAAAAATTCGACCTTAAACTGTTTAAGGGCGTTGCTCGAACCTAAAGAGACTTTATTCCGGGAACTGGGGTGCCATTGGATACAGCAAGAAAGACCATCAAATATCCCCTCTCTGGCCATAAACACTTTACCTATCAAGGTTTCCTCAGCCGGACATCCAAATAGCTTAACGGTTCCCTCCAACCCTTTTTCCTCCATCACTTCTTTCAGAGCCACCGCCGCCGCTGTACTGGCTGTCCCGAATACATTGTGACCGCAGCCATGTCCCGGGCCATCTTCCTCTATGGGATCCCTGTAGGGAACTGTATCTTGAGAGAGACTGGGCAGGGCATCATATTCGGCAATAATTCCTATCACCGGTTCTCCGGACCCATAGACCGCCACAAAAGCGGTGGGCATTCCGGCCACCCCTTTTTTTACCTTAAAACCTTTTTCTTCCGCATAAGAGGCCAGCAAATCAGAGGATCGGTATTCTCTCATTGCCACTTCAGCATATTCCCATATTTCCCTGTTGATATCACTGAGTTCACCCTTATGGGCCTCCAACCAGGAAAAGGCCTCTTTTTTCAAATGAGTGAGCTCCGCTGGTTTCACATCGATCACAAAAGGGTCTTCCTGTTTTTGGCTGTATCCGAGTAGAGAAAAAATAAAAAGGCATCCCAACACCAAAGACACACATTTTTTCATAGAACCTCCTTGGTAAATAAGATTGAAAATAAATTCACGACTCTGATTGAAGCTGGAAAAGAGGGGTTAAACTCTGGGATAGATGCTTCAGTTCTCGTTGTTCCCTGTTGTTAAGCGGAGTATAGCTGTGGGCCATTTCTAAAGCTCTTCGGTACAGTCTTATATCCCCGGGCGGGATGGCGGACGTCACAGGTTGATCCAGAGTGAACCGAAGGGCCAGATAAGACTCGTAAGGATCTAATATGGGTTGGTACCAACTCCGAGGCCAATGCTTTCGCATTTCCTTGCTCGGCCAGGGTTGACGGGCCAGAGATTTGATCGCCAGAATCCCCATATCTTTTTCTTTGGCTTTCTCCACCACGGAAGGTCCAAATCGAGCCTGGAAAAAGCACACATAATTTATGGGTAAAAGAATTGTATCAAAGTCAAACAGCTCCATGGCTTTGAGGGCCGCTTCCGATGAATGGGCTGAAAATCCCAAATAACGAATTTTCCCTTCTTTCTTTGCCTTAAGAAAAGCCTCCACAGCCCCGCCTTTTCCTAAAGCTTGATAGACCTCATCCAAAGTGGTTAAAGCATGAAGCTGGTAAAGGTCAATCCAATCGGTCTGAAGTCTATTTAGGGATTGATGGAGTTCTTCCTCGGCTCCTTTTTGATCTCTTTTTTGAGTTTTGCAGGCTAAAAAGGTCCTATCCCTGTGAGCCTTCAGAGCCGGGCCTAAAAGTTCTTCGGCATTCCCGTAAGTGGGAGCCACATCAAAATAGTTGACTCCATGGTCAAGGGATTCTCCAATAATCTGATTCACTTCTTTCTGTTCTTTATTCATATACACCACTCCACCCAGTCCTACAATGGAAAGCCTTTCTCCCGTGCGACCCAATAACCGCTTGGGTAGAGGTTTTCGCTGGATGTCTGCGGGATAATCTTTCAAGGAAGCTCTTAAACCCGGAAAATTGAAAAAACCTAAAAGACCTATTAACCCAGTTTGTAAAAAATTTCTTCGTCTCATCTGTCCTTCCCCAACATTTCCTGCTTTATTCTATCAAAATAAAATAAAAATGAAAGTTTTTCTCCCAATGGCTTGAAATCCCATCATTTAAGAATCAAAAATGCTTATCCATTACCCGGTACTGAATGGCTTCAGAAACATGAGATGGATCAATCCGTTCCTTTCCTTCTAAATCTGCAATGGTCCGGGCAACTTTTAAAACCTGAGTATAGGCTCTCGCGCTGAAACCCAGTCTTTTAACCGCCATCTCTAAAAGTTCTTCTCCTTTCTTATCTATCTGGCAATTCTTCTTTACTTCCCTAGTTCCCATCTGAGCATTGCAGTAAATTTTCTTTTTATGAAACTTAAGGAGCTGGCTTTTTCTAGCTCGGACCACTCGTTTTCTTATCTCCACTGAGGTTTCTCCAACTTCTTTGGCCACAATATCTCTGAATTCAACTTTGGGAACTTCCACTTGGATGTCGATTCGATCCAGAAGAGGCCCGGATATTCTAGAATAGTAGAGGCTTTTCTGTCTCTCGGTACATTCTTCACCGGAGAAACCCGAGGAGACATCTTTACAGGGATTCATGGCTGCGATGAGCATAAAACGGCAGGGGAATGTCACCGCCATAGAGGCTCTAGAGATGGTGACCTCCCCATCCTCTACAGGCTGCCTTAAATCTTCCAGCACTCCCCTTCGGAATTCTGGAAATTCATCCAGAAACAACACCCCATGATGAGCCAGACTCACCTCTCCTGGCTTTGGTATGAGACCTCCTCCAATCAAACCGGCATGAGAGATGGTATGATGGGGAAAACGAAAGGGTCTGACACTCACGGCCCCTTCATTTTTCAAAAGACCGGAAGCACTGTAGACCTGAGTCACTTCCCGAATTTCTTCAAACGTCATGTCCGGTAGGATCGTAGGCAACCTCCGGGCTAACATGGTTTTCCCTGCTCCGGGCGGCCCTATCATGAGGACATTATGGGCTCCGGCGGCCGCAACTTCCAAAGCCCTCTTCACATGATGCTGTCCCTTTATTTCTCGAAAACCCCCCTCATACTCCACGCCGGGCAAAATATCTTTGATCGTACAGGAAGAAGGAAAGACTTCATCAGGAGCTCTGAGTAGATGAATCGTCTGGAGTATATTTTCCAAAGCATAGATTTCGATTTCCTCCACCAAGGCCGCCTCTTTTTCATTGCCTTTAGGAATGACCACTCCTTTGAAACCCCTCTCTTTAGCCAGGACAGTGGAAGCCAGAATTCCTTTCACCGGTTTCAAAGTCCCATCCAGAGCCAACTCTCCCAGAAACATATAATCTTTCATCCTGGAGTGAGGAAAAATCTCCAGTTGGGCTAAAAGCCCCAAGGAAATGGGAAGGTCAAAAGCAGACCCTTCTTTTTTCCTGTCCGCCGGAGCCAGATTGATGATGATTTTTCGGGAAGGAAAATCATACCCGCAGTTTTTCAAAGCTGCTCTCACTCTTTCTTTGCTCTCCTTCACGGTGGCATCAGGAAGCCCCACTGTGATAAAAGTGGGGAAACCTCTTGACACATCCACTTCCACCTCCACAAGATAAGCTTCTATCCCTAATAAAGCCGCACTATAAATTTTAAACAGCATGAAAATTCCACTAAAAAGACGTAAAAACTGTCTCGGTTTTGTCAAAGGATGGGAGAAAATTTCAGGAGGGAGAAGATCAATCTTCGGATTCTTTTGTGAATTCCTGGGCCAAATTCTCTATCTCTTTTTCTACATCCTTCCGGTCTTTAAATTTTACCTTGGTCATCTTAAGAGGCCCCTCCTGCTCTCTGGAGGCAAATTCCACCGTTTCTCTTTTTTCTTCTGTCTTCTTTTTCTCTTCTTTTTTTTCTTCAGAAGGGGTTTTCTTTGATGTTTTTTGTCCTTCTTGGGCAGGGGCTCTCTTTTCACCGAACACCTTTTCTCTTACCGCAGGGATCGCTTGTTTCGAAATAGCCTTGAGTGTCTCCAAAACTCCCCAACCATAAAGAGCAGAGGATTCCACAGCAGGAAATCCTCGGGGATTGAGGAGATTGTTGAAAGTCTCTACTGGAATGAGATTATCCAAATCTCTCTTGTTATACTGGAAAACCAAAGGGATAAAATTTAAATCCACGTTATGCTCCAAAAGGTGGTTTCGAAGATTATCAAAATTTTCCAGGTTGGCATCTAAAAGAGGAACCTGAGAATCAGCGACGAATACAATTCCATCGGCTCCTCTAAGGACATTTTTACGGGAGGCTTCATAGAATACCTGACCAGGTACAGTGAGGAGTTGAAAATGAATCTTAAAATTATGAATCAAACCTGCCTTGATAGGAAGAAGATCAAAAAAAATAGTCCTTTCGGTATTGGTTTCCAAACAAATCAAGTCCCCTCGGCAGTCTGAATCCATTTTGCTGTAGATGTAGCGGAGATTTGTAGTTTTACCGCTCAGACCCGGGCCGTAATAGACTATTTTTACCGCTAACTGTTGGGTGGAATAATTCACAAATGCCATTATTCTCAGGGTTTTTCTTCTGAATTTAGTCTTAGCACAATCCTTAAGCTGAGTCAAATTAAAAGGAGGTATCGCATCCACCTTTTATCCCTTAGAGGAGAATATATTTTTAAAGGATGGATCCACGGGAACTCTCCTCTCCGTCATCGCTCCACCCATCCTCCAGTGGATCCCTTCCGCTGCGGTCAGGAGACTATCCCACACTCCTTTTCCCTTTTCAAAGGAACCTGCCATTACCAAGGGATAAAAGATGCGGCCGGTGCTATGGGGTTATCTAAGAATCCGTTCTATTTATATGAAGATGTCAAATGGCGGAAGAGCCTAGAATATCTTTCTATAACCTGAGGCCAAGCATAATGTTTGCGAACGTAATCCAGTCCATTATCCCCCAGTTTTTTTCTCAATCGGGAGTTTTGAAGAAAAATATGGAGAGCAGCCCGGAATTCTTCATAGTGGGAATACCAGAGGCCACTGTTTCCCTGGAGGCAGTGATTCTTGAGAGGTAATGTTTTCTCTTGGACCAATATCGGAGTTCTCACAGCAAGAGATTCCAGGGCAGCCATACAAAGACTTTCATAGGGAGAAGGATGAACAGTTACCACCGCTGAGGCCAGAGCGGCATTCTTCTCTTCAGGAGGTAAAAATCCCAAGTATTGGATATAAGGATGTGAAGGAAGCTCCATTAAAAGAGTGCCGATCAACACCAAAATCATTCCTGGACACTCCCGGTTAAATTCTATGAAGTATCTCACCAGTTCCTCACAACCCTTTCCCTTCTCAATCCGTCCCGCATACAGAAGATAAGGAGAAAAAATCCGGTATTTCTCACGAAAACGGGCCTTCTCCGTTCGTTCTGGAATTTCGACTCCCAGCCCCATGATATCCTGGTACTTATTTTCCAAATTAAATCGGCTGTTGAGCATATCTTTCTCTGCGGGAGTATTGAATACAACTGCTTGGGGATAAGAGAATACTTCTTTCATCACAGAGAGGCTCAAGGGCGGCTCATCATGAGCAGCGGGAAGAAGAGCCTTGTTTTTATGAACACTTCGAAGCCCCCAATAAGTGGGGTAGTAAAGGTAGGTAAAAAAGAAAAAGAAATCATAATTAGGCTCTTCCTCTTGTAAAGCCTGGATAAGGGAGGGACAGTAAGGGCCCTGTTGTTTCAACCATTCTATCTCCTCCTCATGGGTATGGTCATGGGAAAAAATCCACTCCGAATACTGGTTGAAGGATTGAATGTTTCTTTCTATTTCCACTGGATAGCGTTTGATCCGGACTTTATCCAGAAAAGTTTCTCCCGGAGAATACTCATTTTTCCAGGTGATGTAATCCTTGGCTGTAGTGGTATATACGGTTATCTCATGACCAGTTTGGGCCAACTTTTGAGCTATGAGGCGGCAGTAGAGCTCAGCTCCTCCCATGACTTCCTTTCCATACCGTTGGATTACAAAAGCAATATTCATCTCAAGCTCCGGGGATTGCTTTTATTCTTTTATTTCAATTCTTTCAGGCGGTTGAGAATGAACTCTTCCCGAGGAAACTCTTTTAACTTCTTGACCCTCTGGTTCTGTCCTTGGATAATTTTTTGTCTCAATTTCTCATCTTTGGCTGCCCGATCCACCAGCTCTCCTATTCTGTCGACTTTTTTCTCTTGGATCAGGACTCCACAACCACCCAATGTATCGGGAACCGCTGTGCAGTCGTAAGCCAAAATGGGAAGATCAAATATCATGCTTTCCACAAAGGGAAGACCAAACCCTTCATGTTCACTCAAAGAAAGAAACACATGAGAGGCTTTGTAAAGAGCAAACATTTCTTCATCTGGCACATGACCCGTGAAACAGATTTCTTCGGGTTTTAAAAAAAATTCATCAGCCATTCGAACCAGACTTTGGTGATAGCGGGGAAGAGAGTTAACTTTTCCCACAATGATCAATCTCACCATGGGAGAAATGTATTTTTTGTAGTAAAAAGTCACTTTAATCAGATCTTCGATCTTTTTATTGGGAACAATCCGACCCACAAAAAGGATATTGGTCCGGCCGTCAGAGAACAAGTCCAACATAAACGAACTGAAGCTCTTTTTATAACGCTCAAAATCAATAAAAAGAGGAAACACTTCGGTGTTTTTAAACCCCATCTGCTTCAATTCCTGACAATTATACTCTGAATCAGCCAAAGCTAAATCCACCTTGGAAGACAAAGACTGAATCTCTTGTCTTCCTGCCTGAGAAATCCGGGCCATCTCTTCACTAAAACGCTCAAAAAAAGGATGGGGGGTGATGTTGTGATAGACCACCACCTTTTTACTCGGAAGCCGGGCCAAAGATTGGGTCAATGAAGAGGGAAGGGCAAAATGAAGAAGAGTTATATCCTCCGAAGAGGGTCTAGGGAAAAAATCAAAAAGGACAGATTCCTTCTCTAAACCTTCATCCCGGGTCAAACAATAGATTTGAGAGTGAAATCCCTTGGACAGGAAGAATTCTTTTAAATGCCGGGAAGTATCTCCAATCGCATCCCCCCAATGGAAAGCAGGGACAAGCTGGTCAATCCTCATTTTTCACTCTTTCGATGTGATGAAGTAATATGGAAGACACTTTTTCCGTTTGGTATTTCTCCAAAGCTTTGACCTGGGAGGACACAACCTGTTCCCGCAGTTGATTATCCGTATCCATCCTATAGATAAGAGCAGCGATCTTGAAGAAGTCCTTTTGGAAAACCAGGATTCCTCCTCCGTTCATGGTTTCCTCCACAGCTCCAGCCGGATAGGCTACCACAGGAACGTGCATATAAAAAGATTCTAAAAGAGGAACTCCAAACCCTTCGTGTTCACTCATACTCAAATAGAAATGCGCCACTCTGAAATAAGAGACCAATTCAGAAAAATCCACATGCCCGGTGAAATGGACACCCTCCAATCCCAATCTGCCGATTAAATCCTTCAGGGCCCCCAGATAGCGTTCCATTCCCCGGTAATCCCCCACCAGGAGAAGTTGAGAATGAGAATTAAAATACTTTTTATAAAAATAAAACACCTTGATCACATGCTCGAATTTTTTGTTGGGAATCAAACGCCCCACAAACAACAGGGTTGTTTTTTGATTGGAGAAAATCTCATTGACCGCTGGAGAACCTCTCTGGTCAAATTTAGAAAAATCTAAAAGAATCGGCAGCACTCCCGATCGGGAATACCCCACTGACTGGAGCTCCTCCCGGTTGAAACTGGAATCCCCTAAGGCCAAATCAACCTTCCCCGCGAATTTTCTCAACTCCAAACGCCCTTTATAGCACTCCTTAGCCAGAATTCGGTGGGAATCCAAAAAATAATGATAAGGTGTGATGTTGTGATAAATCATGATTTTTTTATCAGGAATCCGAAAAAACATCTTTGACACAGGCGAACCTATAGAAAAATGAAATATCACCACATTCTGGGGGGAACTAAATTTTCTGTACTCCCGGAAATCTTTGGCCCAGGAAGCCATGCGGGGATCCAAATAGCGGGTAAATATGTCAGATTTATACCCTTTTTCCCTGAGTACGGTTCGTATTTTCATCATCTCATCCGAAATGGCATCACCATAACTCAAGGAAGTGGCGAACTGGTGAACTTCCATCACTTTCTTTTCTCCAATTGACCTAAAATGTTCAAATATTTATTCTCTATGACCTTCCATGTATAATTTTTCAAGAAATACGACCGTCCCTTCTTTCCCATCTCCAAGCGCAGTTTGTGTCTGGAAAGAAGAAGATTTAATGCTTCTTTAAACTCATCATAATTCTCGTAATAAAGTCCCGCCTGACTTCTCAGGCACTGTCCCCGGAGCACCTCACACTCAGCATTGGCCAGCACAGGATGACCTAAGGCCCAGGACTCCAAGGTAACCATAGAAAGACTTTCGTAGAAAGATGGCATCACCAAAAGGAGGGCTTCACTCAAAGCAGAAAATTTATCCTCTTCAGAGAGAAACCCCAGATACACCACATCAGGATGGGAGGGAATTTTTAAAACGGAATTTCCCACTAGGATCAATTTCACATCCGAACCTGTATCCCTTTTAAACTGCAAAAAATACTTGAAAAGCTGATCGCAGCCTTTGTTCTTATCAATCCGCCCCATATAAATGATGTAGTCTCCATCAATACTGTATTTCTTACGGAAAGTTTCACCAGAATATTGAGAAGGCAGTTCAGTCCCGACTCCAACCACATCTCCCAGAATTTTTTCATTATGGGAGATTCGGTTGATCAAATTCTTTTCTTCTACCGAATTATAGATGAAAGCCTGGGGTTTTCGGAAAAGTTCTTTGAAAATATGAAAATGAATGACCGGGTCGTGCTCCGCCGTGGGGACCAAGATACTCTTGGAAGGAACAGAATGAATTCCCCAATAAGAATGATAATACCTGTAGCTAAAAAAAATGAAATAGTCATATTCTTTCTGGTGCGTTTTGATATAATCAATCAAAGAGGAAGACAAAGGGCCCTGTTCTTCCATCCATTCCAGCTCCTCCTCCAGTCGGTGTTCTCTGTGCATAATGTGTTCTTGAATCCGTCCGAATTTTCGAGGATTCCTGGTTTTATCCAGAGAAAATCTACGGACCGACACCCCATTGATTTCCTCTTCTCCTCTAGGATAATGATTTTTCCAAGTAATATAATCAAAAGCCCGAGTGGTTAAAACTTCCAAATCCCAATGTTTCTTCATATGTTCGGCTACCCAGCGGCAGTGGAGCTCAGCACCTCCGTTTATCTCTAAACCATACCGTTGAACCACAAAAGCAACCTTCATGAATAAATTTTCTTCTCCAGGGTCTTTTCTCTTTTGCTCAAAAATTCTAAGTCTTTTTCCATGATTCGGTTTTTTATTTTTATATTCTCTTCTTCAATTTTAAGTTTGGATAATTCCACCACCGTATTGTGAGATAGATTGTGGAGGAGTTTCACATATTCTTGGGTTCGGTTCAGTTGAGTTGATAGTTCCTTTATCTTTTGTTCCAGATTAGAATTCATTTTCTCTAGATTGTCCAACCTTTTATGGGCATGATGAAGACTTCGGTGGGCCTCCCGGATTTCCTGGTGAACCGGCAGGACCAGAAGTTTGATCAACGGAGAAAAAGGCCGGATTCCTCTCAGCAGGAGTTGTTTTATCTTCCCTTTTAAACCTTCCATTTCCTCCATCTCTTCGGCCTTCCCCCAAAAAGATCCTTCTCCTCCTGGAACCTTCCTTTTCAAAGGTGATTTTTTCGGTTGACTCTCAATTTTCTTTTTTATCTGATCCATGATATCCTGTACATCCAAATTCTCATAATCAATGATGATGTCCTTTTTCCTTTTATTCGGTTTGCCCATCACATTCTCCCTTTTTTAAATAACTATCGGATGGATTTTCCTATGAAAAAATCAGGAGTCATCCTTGAAAAGCATATCCTCGTACACACCTTGGACATCTTGAATATCCGGCAACGGGCGAAGCTTCATTTCTTCAATCTCTCTTATTTCTCTTTCAGAAACCAATCCTTCTCTTTTTTTTGCAGTAATGATGCGATCAATCTCCTCCACAATTTTTCGTTCTTCTTTCTCATCCATGTTTTTAATCTTTATAAATTCATCCATTTTCCATTCCTTCCAATAAAAGAATTTTAATGAACCCGTATTTGAAAAGTCAATGATTCTGTGCTAATTACATATACCTGAATTATTCCTAAAAACGTCCGGGGCTTATAAAAACACAAAAAGCATGAACGAGTTTAAAAAAATTTTCAAGGGAATGAAAAAAAATAGGCCTTTTTGGTGAATAATCGAGGATATTTTTATTTCTGTCTAAACAAACATTAAAAGGATAGACTGCCATGAAATTAAGGAAAAAGATAAAGGTTGGAATTATCGGAGGAGCCAGACCTCAACCCAAATTTAAAGATATCGCTTATCAGGTTGGCCGCATGATCGCAGAGAAAGGGGCCATCCTGGTCTGTGGAGGTTTGAGCGGAATCATGGAAGCAGCAGCCAAAGGGGCTAGAGAGCATAATGGGTTGACTGTGGGCATACTCCCCGGTTATTCTCCCCATGATGCCAATCCTCACATCGAAATCCCCATAGCCACAGGCCTGGGGTACAGCCGAAATTCTCTCGTAGCTATGAACTCAGACATCCTTGTGGCTGTGGATGGAGAATACGGGACTCTCAGTGAGATCGCTTACGGCTGTATTTATGGGAAAAAAATCATAGGTATCGGTACATGGAATATTCCTGGGGTAAAGGAAGCCCAAACAGCTCAAGAAGCCATGGATTTAGTGTGGAAAGAATTTTTTCCATTGAGGTGAATCCCTCAAGCATCTTCCTATTTATACAACAATGGTCCAAAATCACAGATTGATGGTAAGCTATGACGGCACGGATTACCATGGATGGCAGCGGCAACCCGGGAAAAAAACTATCCAGGGGGAGATAGAAAAGGCCCTGACCTCCATTTCGGGAAAAAAAATTCCCTTGGTGGGAGCTGGAAGAACCGATTCCGGCGTGCATGCTTATGGACAGACAGCTCATTTCAAAGCCTCTATTTCCCTTCATCCCGAAGAAATGATTCGAGCTCTGAATTCAAGGCTTCCTTTTGATATAAGAGTGACCGAAATTCAAAGAATGAAACCTGAGTTTCATGCTCGAAAATCAGCCTTATCCAAGGTTTACTCATACCGAATTTACAATTCCCCCCATATCCCTCCTTTTGTGACCCGATATGTCTACCATTGGAGGGCTCCTCTCCAGGTTGAAGCTATGAAGGAAGCTTCCCAAATGTTTGTGCGAAAAGCTGATTTTTCCCCTTTCTCTTCCAACCAGAGACTTTATCCGGTGAGAAGGGTCATGCGTTCGGTCATCCAAAAGGAAGGACCCGAAATCATCTATACCGTGGAAGCTGAAGGGTTCTTGAGGTATATGGTTCGGACCATGGTGGGTACACTTCTGGAAATCGGAAAAGGGAAGATAAGTCCAGACATCATCGAAGAAATTTTCCAAAGCAAAAACCGGTCTCCGAAAAGTCCCACAGCTCCGGCCCACGGCTTATGTCTGATGAGAATCAACTATCCTCCACAGATTTTCCCATAATGAGGGCGTCTTCAGAGGGGTTATGGTAATATCCCTTCTTCACACCAATCACTTTAAACCCTAATTTGTTGTATAAAAATCGAGCCGCCTGGTTAGAAGGGCGGACTTCTAAAACCACATATTTAACACCCCGGTTTCTAAGCTCATCCATTACCTGACACAAAACATTTTCAGCGATCCCTGACTTCCTATAATGGGGGTGAACGGCGATATTGCTGATCTGGGCCTCTTCATTCAAAATCCAATAGATAATATAGCCGATAATCTTCTGCTCACTCCGATGGATGATTACATATGGATTGGATATAGGAAAATTATCAATCTCTCCTATAAAAGAGAACTCTCTCCAGGGATTGGCAAAAGACTGATTCTCTATTTCCAAAACAGAGGGGATATCTTTTTTTTCCATCTTCCGCAAGAAAAAAAAGTTTGGCGAAAATCGGTTCCTTTTAATAATTCTCCTCCGCTTGAGATTTCCGGAAATAAAACGGCTGAATTTGGTCTCCCTTCAACCCCTTATTCTTTTTCAGGATTTCATACCCAAGCAGCCCGACTTCTTTGGCTATAAAGAAAGAACGGGAAGAAAATCTAGCTCTGTCTCTACAATACCGAATGATCCTATCCTTGTACACAAGGACTCCATTGCCTATAAAAGAAATAATCTTTCGAGAAGGGAGAAGAGAAAAAAAATAATCCGGGGAATAGACCCCTTGGGAAATCATTTCTTTAAGCCTTTTTCCCCGGGAATCAAAAAGAGCGGCATAAATCTGGCCTTTTTTGGCGTCGATAAGCGGACAAACAAGATTTCCCCGTTCATTCTTCAATTTGAGAGCTAAAGCTTCCAATGAGGACACAGGAGCCACCGGTTTTCCCGAAGCAAAAGAAAGCGATTTGATGGTACTCAACCCAATCCTGATGCCTGTGAAAGAGCCGGGACCCGCAGCCACAGCAAACCCTTCCACATCTTTGATCCCTAAAACATTGACCTGAAGCATAAAATGAATAGAAGGAAGAAGTCTTTCCGAATAAGTGGAAGAAGAAGCTATGTTCACTTCTGCGATCTGCCGGGTATTATTCAACAGCGCCACGGAGCCAAAAAAAGTAG
>JAGXKI010000078.1 GCA_018335295.1 bacterium
CAGGTGTCGTTGAGACAGTCCCCCTGGTGGCCGTGGAGCAGGAGAATCTTATTTTTCTCATTTTTGTACTGGAGAAGAAGGGATTCGTGGATGGTTAAGTCTTTAAAGAGAGGTTTCTTTTTCCCGGTTTTATCATCTGTGATTGTGGCGAATCCTTTGTTGACTTTTCTTTTTCTCTTCCATCTGCGGTTGTGGTTTCCCCAGAGAAGATACAGGCGGTTTCGGGAATGGAGCGATTGGAAAAGCTCAAAAAGGGTCCGGTAGTTATCCTTAATCCTTTCAAAGTCTTTGTTTTCCCACAGCTCATCCCCGTCGCCGAGTTCGATGTAGGTGTAGTCGTTTTTTTTGTAGTGAGTGAGAGCCCTGATGAAGAGCAGTTGGTTGTGGGCGAAGTCGTCGGCATGCCCACCGTAGCCGCGGTGACAGTCGCTGAAAAAGATGAGCTTGGATTGGTCATCGATGGGAAGGACTGGGGATTGGTCGATTAGTTTTTGGAGTCTTTTGAGGAATTTTTTATGCAATGTCTTGGGTAAACATTTAGACTGGTTTTATTTCAACAGTCTTATCAGATCGTCCTATGTGAGACTGCACTGTTTTAAGATGCCAAGACGAGTTCCTTTAGCCAACTCATCATGAATGGGAATAACATCTCCGAGCTCCACGCAATGAGAAACATACCAATTTTCTTCCTTTGTGATAACGGCCGTAAATTTTATTGACATGAATGATCTCCCCATTCATATATATACCAGATTCCCCCTAAAGGCACAAAAGAAAAAAAATTTTATGAGTTTATCACTGCCCGTAAACAGCATCCCCTATGCGGCGCATCCATTCCATCTCCTTACGGCTCAAAGGTCCTTTGTTTGTCTCTTTCAGGTTATCTCTCATCTGTGTGCGTGTCCAAGGAGAAGTGACGGTTATGTCAATAGAGGAATTGGATAGAACAAACCGGTAGCAGTCTCCTGCAGAAGGGGGCTTCTCTCCTTTAGGAATTTTCCTGGACCTGGAAAGCTTCATGCGGTCAGTGGCAGTAAATCCAATGATTCCAGGTTCCTTCTGGGGAAGATAAGGGAACACATCTTGTTCTGCTCCTCTGTGAGCGGCGTTGTAGCGAACCATCAAAATATCAAAAAGGGGATCTCTGCCCAATTGAGCTAACAGCTTCCGATTGTGGCTTGAAATTCCAAGATATCGAAAAAGTTCTTTGTGGCGCAGTTCTTGGGCTTTCTCCAAAATCCGGGGATGGGGTTTCTTGTTAAAAAGACCCAGAAGGAAAACATCGGCAAAATCAATCCCTAGCTTCCGCAGCCCTCGATTCAGGCTCCATTCGATTCCCCGTGGGCGGATGAATGCCTGTACAGCTATGATGATATCTTCTCTCCGTCCTCTGCGGATGATTCTTCGGATGGCCTTTGCCATAAACGGAGTTCGTATCGCCCCCCAATAGAAAAAATTACATCCTGCCTCAAAGGCCTCTTCAATGGCCTTGGATGAGAAAGTATAAGAAGAACCCAAACCCAGCCTGCCGGTGTAGAGATCGGTTCGCCCCAGCTTAACTCTTTCTTTTAAAAAGGTGTTCACTTCTTATTCCTTTTTCAAAAAAACGGTGAAACAATACCTATTATCCATTTTTTGCTATGGAAAGAAAATCACTGAATGAAACTGAGTCTAATAAAAATCAACAAAACTGTCCCAGAGATGCGTCCCGCTCTAAAAATACGGAAATGAGTATAATGTCACCCATTTATAATAAGGATTACAAAGTTTTTTCAAAAATAAGGGTTATATGGATATTTAGATTTTGATAAAATAGATTACTATTTTTATAGGAGTTATTAATTATGTCAGAATCGCTGACTTTGACTCACAGGAATTGGAGAAAATCCTTGAGTTTCTTCTCTGGGTTGGGGATGATAGCCAGCTCTGTTTTGACTGTCCGCCACTTTTACCTGGCGAATTATCCTCAATCCATCTTTAAAGGCTCTTTTTGTGATATCAATTCTTTTTTTAACTGTGACAGTTCGGCTTATTCCTCCATTGCCCAATTTTTCGGTGTTCCTCTGGGGTATTTTGGCCTGGTTATCGGATTTTTGGTGGCCTTAGGCGTCCTTTTTCCCTCAGTATCCATGGAAAAGACCAATAAATCTATTTCTCTGATGAATGCTTTAGGGGTGGTAGGGCTTTTTTTCTATTCTGTTTTCATCACGGAAAGCCTCTGTCTGCTGTGTATGGGATATTATGTTTTTTCTCTCTTGAGTTTTGCTCTGTTCTGGAAGTACGGTTGGAGGGGAGAAAAGCCTGGCTGGTGGGGAAAATTTCTCTCTTTCTCCCTCAAACATATACTCGTGTTTGCATTGATCACTGCAGCCGGAGCCTACAGCTTCCATCTCTACACAGATGCCAAGAAAAAGGCAATGACCGGAGGAGTGGCAGCTCAGGTGGTGAGAGAATATCATACTCTGGAGAAAGTGCCCAACCCCAGCCTGATTTCCCCTTTCTGGACATCCAAAGCTACAGAGAAATTCGAAAAAGCCCCTATCCATATGGTGGTGTATGCAGACTTTATGTGTCCGGACTGTCTCTATCTCTACCAGCAGTTGAAGCGGCTGAAGAAAGAATACAAAGGGAAGATGAACATAGCCTTCCAGTTTTTTCCTCTTGATGCCCCGTGTAATCGTGTCGTGGATAAAGATTTTCATCCGGGTTCTTGCGAGCTTTCCTACATTGCTGCCCATGATCCAGATAAGTTCAAACAGATTCATCAGGAGATTTTTGAAAATTTTAAGAAGGCCCACAGCAAGGAATGGCGGTTGAAGCTGGCCCGAAAATATGGGCTCGAGGAAGCCCTCACCGATAAAAAGACCCAGCGGTTGGTAAAACGCATCATTGAAACAGGCACAGAGTATGAAAAAACTTCAGACAAATATACCCATGGAATTCGTTCGACTCCGACCATGATTATCAATAATCGGATGATTATAGGAACCCTTCCCTATGCCCATCTGAAAGCCATATTCGATTCTCTCTTGAGAGGAGAAAAACAGCCAGAAAAGCGCCGGTTTATCGAACGTTGGATTGACTATAGATAATGAGATGGAAATCCTTTTCTCTTCAGTAATTGTGTCCCTGGAGTGAACGTAAAATCAGAAATGTAAAATACAACCCTTTTCTGGGTGGATGAAATAAGGTTAATTTGACTTTTGAATTTAAAAATCTCATCATGAAATCAATCTGGGATAAGGAGGAGAGACAATGAAGAAAAAACAGATTGAGTTCATAGGAATTTCTTTTTTAATTTTGCTTCTGTGGAGCTCTTTGTCTTTATATTCTGGACAAGAAATCCGGCCTGTGACAGTAGACATGCCTATGCCTGATTTCACCCTTCCTGCTTATCAGGGTGGAGAAGTAAGCCTTTCCGATTTAAAGGGAAAAAATATCCTTTTGATTTTCCCGCGCGGTTTGGCCGCAGAAAATAATTGGTGTCACGTATGCCCTTATCAATATATGGAGTTAGTGGAATTTGATAAAAAGATTGATCTACGAAAGAAGTACAATGTTGAGATTCTTTTTGTCCTCCCTTACAAAAAGAGTAAAGTTGCGGAGTGGGTGAAGAATTTCCCAGACCTTCTGGCCGATATCGAGAACTGGAAACATCCGGAACACCCCGAGAAGCTGGATAAACAAGAAAAACAGAGAATGGAGATGGCCCATAAATATTTTCCAAAAGATTTTACCTATGAAAAAGGAGAAGTTCCTTTCCCCTTCCCCATACTCATGGATACCAAGCAGAAAGTCTCCAAAGGTCTTGAGATTTTCACCACTGAATGGAGCGGAAGCAGCGTGGAACAGAACATTCCCACCATCCTGATAGTGGATGAACAGGGTCTCGTTCAGTTCAAATACATAAGTCAAAAGACCTTTGATCGTCCCAGTCCCGAATATTTGACTGAAATTCTATCCTGTATCCAGTAAAAATTGGGGTCAAAAAATGGGGTCAGACCGAATTTAACTTACAGATATTAAATAATTTAATATTTCTCTTTATTGATTTATTATCAAAATTTATATTCGGTCTGTCCCCATTTTTCGTCGATTTTTCGCATAAATATATATTTGACCTTACGTTTATTCCTTAGGGAAGTATTTCACCCTTTTCATATTCTTAAAATCGGAATCTTGAGTCCAGATGGTGGCGCCAAATTCCTTGGCTGTGGCGAGAATGATACTGTCAGCCATCGGTAGATTGTGCGCCACACTTAATCGGGAAGCTTCCATCGCCCGTGAAGGGGTTAAGTCCACCCCTTTCCCCTTTTGCATGGCTGCGACCGCTTGGAGGGCTTCATTCTCACCGGACTCTCTGAGAACTACCTTGAAAACCTCATACATTGTGACTGTGGGAACAACCAGTGAATCCGGATTCTTTAGAGGGGTTAAAAAGTGCTCGGCACTGGGCTCATCTGCAAAGTAAGCAAGCCAACCGGAAGAATCCACGATATTCATACTCTATCATCTTCTCTTTGGAATTCAGTATTTATTCCTTTGAGAAATCCATGAAGCTCTTGGATGTCCCGTTCTGGAATAAGCTCAATCCGCCCGTTGTATTCCAAAACCTGCAGTTTTTGACCAGGACGAAGATGTAATGTCTTTCTTATTTTTTTAGGGATAACGACTTGATATTTTGGGGACACTGTCACTGTTTGCATTTCTAAATCTCCATCGATAAAAATACGTAATACATTATATCAATCGATTTGTTTTTGTCAATGATAAACAGGGATACGTACCAATTTTATAAAATTGGTTACGTTGCCCTTGTTTTTTTAAAACACCAAATTCATTCCTCAAAAATTCCATCCATCTCCCGGGACCCAGCTAGGATGGTTTGGTTCACATAAAGAAGGTTCTCTTTCCATCCTTTCTCTGTATTGACATCCATATGCCATTTCATAAGATGAATACGCCCTTCCGCGATCTCGATTCCGGTGATGCAGCGGGGATGGGCACAGCTCCCTTCATTGAAGTAGGAGGTCTTTCCTTTTTCAACACAAAATAGTTTTGACAGTAGCTATCTTTTTATATATTATGAATCAAAATTTATTAAAGGGGAAGATTATGAAGAAAAAAAAGAAAAAAAGCACGCTCGCAGTTCGGGATTATCCTGAATCTGAAAAAGAAGAAAAAACAAATCTATCTTTCCCTCATAAAGAATCCGAAAAGATAATTATTCAACTTAATAATGAGATAAAGAAAAATCTATGGGGAATTGAGCAAGACAGACTGAAAATTAGAAAACTGATTGAACTGGCCACAGAGAAGTTGAAAAAAATCTATGAACTAAAAAAAATAGAAGAGAAAATTTCATCCTCCCCCCTTCAAGGCAAAGAAGCTGAAGTCTTCTCTACTTATTTTAATTATATTGAGCAAGAGCAGGAAAAATTCAGAAAAGTTTATGATTTATTGGCTGCGAAGGTGAATGAGGAAATGCTGTTTCCTCCTGAAGAAAAAGAAAAAACAGAAGTCGGAACCGTTCCCGGAAAAGCGGAAGGTATCCATAAAAAACCTAGGCCGACTCCCAAAATTCTGGTAATTGAAGATGAAGCCATAATCATTAAATCAGTCAGTTATTTTTTGATAAGCGATGGTTACGATGTAGATTTTGCCATGAATGCTAAGGAAGGTTTGAAAAAAGCTGGAGAAGAAAAGCCTGATCTCATTATTCTGGATATAATTATGCCTGGTATGAACGGCTACCAGGTTCTTACCCAGCTTAAGAAGGACAAACGGTTATCTCACATTCCTGTTATAGTTCTAAGCGCTCTTTCCCGGGAAGCAGATATCTTGGAAGGGTTGGAAAAAGGGGCTGATGATTATATAACCAAACCTTTTTCCCCGGAAATAATAGTTTCCAAAGTAAAGAAATTTCTGTCTGAGGAAAATTAAAATTCAAACAGTCATTGTTGTTTATAGCTTAATCTTCCTTCTGACTTTTTCTTTGCTTCTGTTTTTTTTGATTGTGGCTTGGCGGATTGCCTCTCAAATAATTCAGAAGAGAAACCAGAGAATCAGGCAGGAAATAGAAAGCCAGCTTTTTACAATTTTGGCCAAATTCCCCAGCAGCAGGAGTTTTGATTCTCTCAAACCTTATGTCCGCTACCCGGAGATTTTCACCAGAGTTCTTATTGATTTGCGAGCTTCCATGAAGGGCGATATTCGCGAAAGGATGAAGGATATTTTTGATGATTTGCTTAAGGATAAAATCCGCCGAGATATTTACTCAAGGAAAAGGTTGAAGCGCCTTAAAGCAGTCCGGCCTTTTGTGATTTTCTCAGGGCCTTCTGATTTTGAAATAATTATGATTTTCCCC
>JAGXKI010000023.1 GCA_018335295.1 bacterium
TTCATCTGGAACAGGAAATTTATTTGATTTCTTTTAATCTATTGAGGTTATTTGTGCCTTCTTACAGACCGAGTTTGAAAGGAGGGCTTAGTTCCGGAATCCAGAGCTTGATACTATATAATTATAAAGAAAAAAGAGTATCGGTCGAGTTCATCCAGGTTCGCTGATTTTTGTCTCTTGTTGGCCTCTCTGTAGCGAGGGGCGACCTTGGCTGCTAATTACCGTCTTGATTGAAAACTCAAAGAAAACCTCACTCTCTACTCTCCACTTTAAAATAAGTTTTGGGTTACATTATTCATGAGGCAATAAGGTGAGTAAAGTTACATTTTAATTGATTCAATGCGCTACTTTCGATCGGAATATGCACTTAATCTAGGTTAATGGTGCTTAAAGGAAAAAAAGAGAAAAATTGACTTATTCCAGGGGAAAACCCTGAATTCAGGGTGGCTGGGAAGCTAGGATTCGAACCTAGATTCCATGATCCAGAGTCATGTGTCCTACCATTGGACGACTTCCCAGCGTCAGTCAAATAATAATAAATCTATGTTCCCTTTTCAACCTCTTAAGGGAGAACTTTTAGATAAGATGGGACCTGATTTCGTTGACTCTATCCAGAGAGGATGCTACCCTGAATTATTCATAAAGAAGGCTTGTTGTTTATAAGATTCGTCTGTTTTTATGAATAACCCAGAGATGTATTTTTGACCGAAATGAAAAAAACGTGGGTGCGGTTGAGTCTCATTTTAATTTTAACTGGAGGCTTTCTCTATTTTTTCTTCCGCAGCGTGGAATGGGGCCAGGTCTTCAGATACCTAACGGATGTGGATGTGGGGTTTTTTATCCTTCTTATTCTTTTAGCTCCTCTTCACCTGGTCACCCGGGCTCTCCGATGGGAATACCTACTCAGACAAGAGAAAAAAGGGATCAGATTTTACAGTAAGTTCGCGGGGAATGCCGTGGGTTTTACCGTTAATTTTGTTTTTCCCGGAAGAATTGGAGAGCTGGTCAGGCCTTTGTATATAGCTCAAAAAGAAAACATGAAAAAGGGGTTTGTTGTAGGGACCATTGTCGTAGAAAGAATATTTGATATCTTCACCATGTGTTTCTTTTTGGGGTTTTTTCTTTTGATGGAGCCGGTGTTCAGGTCTGCTTTTTCTGTGGATAAAGCTGTGTTTTCCAATCTTTACTGGTGGGGGATCATTGGGGTAGCTTTTGCTTCTCTGTTGATGGTGGTGGTGCTTTCTCTTTATTTTTTCAGGGATAAAACCCTTTCCTTAATTCAATTTATACTGAAGCCCCTCCCTCAGAAATTTTCAGAAAAAATAAATAACCTTTTTCAGGAATTTGTGCTGGGATTAAAATTTTTTCACTCCTTCAGAAATTTGTTGATATACATCGGTTTGTCTTTTGTGGTGTGGTTGGGAATTATATTTTTTTACTGGATTCTTTTTTTTGCCTACCATATTTCAGTGCCTTTATACTCCGTTTTCCCCTATGTTTTCTTGACCATGGTGGGAGCATCCATCCCTACTCCAGGAATGGTGGGAGGATTCCATTATTTCAGCAAATTGGGTTTGACCACTCTTTTTCAAGTCAATTTGAATTTGGCTGTGAGCATGACCATTGTGGTGCATGCGGTGCAGGTTGTGATGACTTGTTTGATGGGTTATGGTATATTATGTAAGGAAGGTATTTCCTTATTGCAAATAAAGAAGTTGAGTGAAGGAACTTCGAAATGAAATGTCCTTTTTGCGGAGAATCGGAGAGCAAGGTTATCGATTCCAGAGTAGGCAAGAACGGTTTGTGCATCCGACGCCGAAGACAGTGCCTTTATTGTGATAAAAGATTCACCACTTATGAAAAGATAGAAGAAATTCCTTATATGGTGGTAAAAAAAGACGGAAGACGCCAGGGTTTTGATAGACAAAAGCTTTTGAAAGGACTTTTAAAAGCCTGCGAAAAAAGGCCTATTCCTGTCTCCAAGCTGGAGGATATTGTGGAAGAGATTGAAGTCAAAGTCCAAGAGAGCCCGGAAAAAGAAATTCCTGCCTCCCAGGTGGGCCAGTTGGTTATGGATAGGCTCAAATCCCTGGATAAGGTCGCTTATGTACGATTTGCTTCTGTCTACAGAGAATTTAAAGATGTCGCTGAATTTACCACTGAGCTGGAAAAACTTTTGCAGGAAAAATAAAAGTTTCCTCAGATGATAAAGAAAATCAAGCCCATCATTCGTATCATCAAGCTTGAAGCAGATATTCATAGGCTCACGAATGAACAAGAAGAGGGAAAAAAAGATGTATTCGGACTGGAGGAAAGATGTATGCCTCTTTTGGACGTTTTAGAATTAGAGGATGAGATGAAGATTCAAATGGAGCTTCCCGGAGTTCAGCCAAGGGATATTTCCATTTTTCTTCAGAGTAATGCCGTGGAAATTAAGGGGAAAAAAAATGAAGAACCCACCAAGGGAGAAGTGAAATTTTTGCGTCTGGAAAGAGAGTACGGAAGGTTCCGAAGGTATGTGTCTCTCCCTTCCAGAGTGAATTTGAGTACAGCCAAAGCGGTTTTGGAGAACGGCATATTGACTATAACAGCAAGAAAATCCAAGCAAAAAGGAATTTCCATTAAAAATCCACAAGACCAGAAATAACAGGGAGGATTCGAATGGCCAAAAAAGATACCCCTTATGAGGAAGAAATAGAAGGTTTTGTCGAAGAGCAGGACCAGAACCTTCAAGTTCCCGATGAACTGCCTGTTCTTATGTTGAGAGATATGGTGGTTTTTCCTTATATGGTGACCCCTTTGTTTGTGGGGAGGGAGAAATCGAAAAAAGCTGTGGACCAATCCCTCTCAGGAAACCGGATGATTTTTCTTGTAACCCAGAAGAAACCTGAAATTGAAAATCCCAAAAAAGAGGATATTTACCAGGTAGGGACAGTCGCTCTGATCATGAGGATGTTAAAGCTCCCTGATGGAAGAGTCAGAATCCTTACTCAAGGAATGGTAAGAGCTCAGCTCCAAAGCATAGAAAAGAATGATCCTTACTATTCAGCCAAAATAGATGTGGTTCAGGAGCCAGAAGAAAACAAGGATGTTCAGAGGGAAGCTTTGATCCGCAATGTGCGTTCTGGGTTGGAGAAAGCTTCTTCTCTGGGAAAAAATATACCCCCGGAGATTATGATTATCGCTTCCAATGTAGAAGAAACTGGGAAACTGGCTGATCTTACCGCCTCCCACCTGGATCTCAAAGTGAAGGATGCCCAAAAAATCCTGGAAATATATCCTCCTTTTAAGAGGCTCAAGAAGGTTTATGAATATTTGACCAAAGAGGTGGAACTTCTGGATGTCCAGTCTAAAATCAGCAGTGAAGCCAAGGGAGAAATGGATAAGCTTCAGAAGGAATATTTTCTTAGACAGCAGTTGAAAGCGATCCAGAAAGAGTTGGGAGAAGGCAGTGAGATTCAAGAGGAGATAAAAAATTATAGAAAGAAGCTAAAAAAACTGAACGTCTCCAAGGAAATTAAGGAGGAAATAGAAAAGCAAATCAATCGACTATCCCAAATGCATCCGGAATCAGCAGAGACCGCTGTAGTCCGGAATTATCTGGACTGGATGTTTGCGATTCCCTGGAATCAGAGTACTGTGGATAACTTGGACCTCAAAAAGGCCAAGAAAATATTGGATGAAGATCACTATGGTCTGAGCAAGGTTAAAGAACGGATCATTGAGTATCTGGGAGTCCGGAAGCTTTCCAAAAAGATTAAGGGCCCCATTCTTTGTTTTGTGGGTCCTCCAGGAGTGGGAAAAACATCGTTAGGTCGGTCTATTGCCCGGGCTCTGGGAAGGAAATTCATCCGGATTTCTTTAGGTGGTGTCCGGGATGAGGCCGAAATCAGAGGCCATCGAAGGACCTATGTGGGAGCTATGCCCGGAAAAATCATCCAAGAAATCAGACGATGCAATTCGAAAAATCCGGTATTCATGATGGACGAAGTTGATAAAGTGGGAGCTGATTTTAGAGGAGACCCTTCATCCGCCCTTCTGGAAGTTCTGGATCCTGAACAAAACTACTTTTTTCGGGACCATTATTTGGGAGTCCCTTTTGACCTTTCCCATGTCATGTTTATCACCACAGCCAATCTCCTTGATCCCATCCAGCCTGCTTTCCGGGATAGGATGGAAGTCATTAAACTCCCGGGTTACACAGAAGAAGAAAAACTACAGATCGCTTTGCGTCACTTGGTTCCCAAGCAGATAAAAGAAAATGCCCTGGATAAAAAAACCATTACCTTTACCAAAGGGGCCGTAAAGAGAATCATTGCCTTGTACACCAGGGAGGCGGGAGTGAGAAATCTGGAAAGAGAGATCGCTTCGATTTGCCGGAAAGTAGCCCGGAAAGTAGCTGAAGGTCAAAAGCAGCTCTTCAAAATCACTTATCAGAATGTAAAGGACTATCTGGGTCCTCCCCGGATATTCAGAGACCAACTTTTAAAGGAAGACCGAGTGGGAGTGGCTACTGGAGTAGCCTGGACAGCCAGCGGTGGAGAAATTATGTTTGTGGAATCTACCCGGATGAAGGGGAAAGGCGTACTCTCTTTGACCGGATCCTTAGGAGATATAATGAAAGAATCGGCACAGGCTGCTCTGAGTTACGCCCGGGCGCATTCTCAAGAATTTGGTATTGACAGCAAAATATTTTCCGATAATGATTTCCATATCCATATCCCCGAGGGAGCTATCCCTAAGGATGGACCTTCGGCAGGCGTGACCATAGCCACTTCACTGATGTCTGTGTGCACAGGAGTCAAGGTCCGGCGGGATACAGCTATGACTGGAGAAATCACCTTGAGAGGAAATGTGCTTCCGGTGGATGGGATTAAAGAAAAAGTTCTGGCGGCTCAGCGCTCCGGCGTGGAAAGATTTATTCTTCCCAAAGCCAACAAGAAAGACTTGATCGACATTCCAGATAAAGTGAAAAAGGAAATAAAATTTTTCTTTGTCAAAGATATAGACGAAGTATTTCATCACGCTCTGGTTCGGCTTCCTCGAGTTCAGGAAAAGGCTGCAGTCGGGAAATAACATCTCTCTCGTGGATATTCATGAAAATTTCGTCTTTAAATGAAAAAGAAATCATTTCGGCCATCCGAGATTCTTTTGTTTCCTCGAAAAAAAGTCTGATTCAGGGGATTGGAGACGATGCGGCTGTGGTCAGAATCGGAAAAAGGAATTTTATTTATACCAAGGATTTATTGATTCAGGATGTTCATTTCAAAATTTCTTTTCATCCTCCTCATCTTTTAGCAAGAAAGAGTCTCAATATCAACCTGAGTGATGTGGCGGCCATGGGAGGGGTTCCCAGCTACGCTCTTCTTGGGTTAGGTTTGCCTAAGAAAATAGATTCTCAGTGGGTCGAAGACTTCATTAATGGACTCAAATCAGCGGCCCAGGAAGAGGGAGTGAACCTTATCGGAGGAGATATCTCCCGGTCAAAAAAAATCACTCTTTCCGTCACTGTGATTGGAGAAGGAGACTCTATCATCACACGAAGCGGAGGAGCACCCGGGGATAACCTCTGTGTATCCGGGACTTTGGGGGATGCCAAAGAAGGACTGCTTCTTCTCCAAAGAAAGCACCGGATGGGAGAGGGCAGAGAAATTGATTTTATCCTTAAAAGATTTTTGGACCCTTTTCCCCAGGTTTCTTTAGGAAGGGAACTTTCCCGGCGAAACATGCCTTCTTCCATGGTTGATTTAAGCGATGGAATTTCTGTAGATTTAGGCCATATTTGTGAAGAGAGTGGATGTGGAGCATTGATTTACAAAAATAAACTGCCCATTTCTTGGGCTCTTCGTTCCCTGCAGAAGAAGTGTTTTGATTTTGCTCTTCATGGAGGAGAAGACTATCAACTCCTTTTTTCCATTCCTAAAGAAAAGATGGGTCACCTCTCTGAGCTAAGAAAAATATACCCTATTTCCACTATCGGTGAGTTGATCTCGGAAAAAAAGATTTATGTGATTGACCCTCAAGGAAGAAAGAAAGAATTGAAATCGAAAGGGTATCGTCACTTTTAATAATTGAGTTTCCGGCAATCACTTAGATAGAAGCTGTCCTTCAAACACCATTTGAGCCGGACCTATCTGGTAAACCTTTTCTTTTTCCCACTCTACATGTAAAGTCCCCATTGTCGTGCGTACATTCACATAGTTCTCGGTGAGATTTTTGAGAATGGCCGCTACAGCAGAGGCACAGGAACCGCTTCCTGAAGAAAGGGTTTCTCCGACTCCTCTTTCCCAGAACATAACTTCAATCTCCTTCCGGTTCAGAACCCGGATAAACTCTATATTGGTTCTTTTGGGAAAGAAAGGATGGAGCTCGATTTCTCGTCCGATTTGATGCCATTCGATCCGGGATGGAAAACGCTCCACAAAAATGGCGCAGTGGGGGTTGCCGATAGAAACAGCTGTGATGTGGTAGGTTTTCTGGTTGATGGAGAGAGGATAGTCGATAATCCTTTGGTGGAAGGTTCCGTCATCAAAAGGAATATCTTGGGAACTTAAATGAGGAATCCCCATTTCCACTCTAAATTTGAAATGATTTTTATTCCTTTGAATCAAATTGCATTCTCTTTTTCCAGCCGTGGTGAGAAAATCAATATGGGAAGAATCAATCCTTTGATAGTAGTAGAGATAGGCTGCGGCACACCTTAATCCATTCCCGGAAAGTTCGGGCTCTGTCCCATCTGCATTGAATATTCGGAAATTCACCAATCCTTTTTTCTTGTTTTTTACAGAGATGAGCAGAAATCCATCGGCTCCTACTCCGGTGTGGCGTTCGCATAGGCTGCGGGCAAACGGGCCCTTCTCAGAGATAGAGGAGATTTCCTTCTCCTCGATGATCAAAAAGTCATTGCCCAGAGAATGGACTTTAGCAAATTTCATTCAGGGACTCTCAATGTCACCAGAAATTCCTGGGTTTCTCTTCTTGATTCTCTCCGAATGAGGAGCATCAGAGGATCCCCGGGGTCTGATTTTTCAATAATTTGACGCAAATCTTTTACGCTGGTCATCCTTTTCCGGTTGACTTCAATGATGATGTCCCCGGATTGAATTCCCTTTCGGGCAGCAAGGCTTCCTTCCTGGACGTTGGTGATAAGAACGCCTTCCTGGGTTTCCAGATTGTAATGACTGGCAATGCGGGGAGTGAGGGTGGTGACCCTAATGCCAATTTCTTTTTCAGAAGTGGCGGTTTCTTCGGGTTCTTCCTCTTCGGGAGGCTCCAATTCAGCGACTTTAGCGGTGAGTGTTTTTCTTTTTCCATCCCGAATAATAGTTATATCTACTTTCGTCGCGGGTTTAGTTTCGGCAATAAGGAAAGTCAATTCATCAGGGTCTTCGATGGGTTTTCCCTCCACTTTCAAAATAACGTCGTACTGCTTCAATCCCGCTTTATCCGCCGGAGTATTCGGTTCTACCTGGACCACCACAGCTCCTTTCAAAGATTTCAGGTTGAGAAGCTTTTTAAACTCCTCATTGACAGGCTGGACAGAGACACCGAGATATCCCCGGATCACCCTTCCTTTTTCTTTAAGCTGTTTGACAATATTTTTTGCCAGATTGGAAGATATGGCGAAACCGATGCCTATGCTTCCTCCACTGGGACTCCAGATCATACTGGTGATTCCCACAACCTCACCCTTCATGTTCACCAAGGGACCTCCCGAATTTCCTCTATTGATAGAGGCGTCGGTCTGGATGAAATCCTGGTAAGGCATTTCTCTAGTGGAGGCTAACCCTTCTCTGCCTTTGGCGCTTACGATGCCGGCGGTCACGGTGTGGGACAATCCCCAGGGATTACCGATGGCTATCACCCATTCTCCCACCTTTAATTTTTCTGAATTTCCCAGATTAAGATACTCTGTTCCGTCTTCTTTTACCTTGAGAAGAGCGATGTCGGTCTTGGGGTCTGTTCCTACAATTTCTGCGTTGTATTCATGGCCTTCGATTGAAGTGACAGAAAGTTCTTCGGCATTTTCTACGATGTGATTGTTGGTCAGGATATAGCCCTCTGGACTAATAAAAAATCCTGTACCTCGGGCCACCGACCTGTATTCCTTTTCTCTGTCTCGAGGAACCCCAAAAAATTTATCCCAGAAATCATCAAAAGGCCACTCTTTGAGGCCCATAACCATCCTTTTCTGCACTCTTACCGCTTCGATTTGCACCACAGCAGGGCTGGCTTTCTCAGCAATCTGGACGAAATCAAGCTCTTCTTTGGGCTGGGAGGAAGAGGAGGGGCTGGCGTGAAGGTTGGATGAATAAGTGGGGTCTTTAGGCTGCTCTATAGGATTTTCATCAGGATTACTTTCAGGCATATAGACAAAAATATAACCTGCTAGGAGAATCCCGAGAAAAAAGCTCACGAGTCCGATCCATAAGGATCTTTTCATATTTTATCCTCCTTTGGGAATCTATTGTTTAAACTATCATAGCCTATAAGAAAATTCAACTTCGGTGGATATCGATAGAAAAGATAATTGGATATGTTCCGTTTTGCGCTCTCAATATTCTTTTTATAAGGAAATATCATATTCTCACCAAATTATATAAAACTTTTCAAAGAGAAAAATGTTGCAGGAAAATGGAAAAGAGATCAGCTCGTTGACTTTTTCTTGAGGAGTGATTACCCTTTAATTCCAAATGAAGAAAAGGAACAGAGGGGTTCTGATTGTTCTTGAAGGAATCGACGGGTCTGGAAAGACCACTCAAGCCAGAATGCTTCTGGATAAACTTCAAAAAAAAGAAGTGGAGGCTGTCTATTTACAGGAGCCCTCTGAGAGCAAATGGGGACAGGAAATAAAGAAAAAAGCAGCGGTAAAAAATTCTCTTTCCCCTGAAGAAGAATTAGACTTATTCCTGAAAGACAGAAAGGAAAACGTAGAGAAAAACATAAAGCCGGCTTTAAAAAAGAATCAGGTGGTGATTCTGGACCGGTATTATTTTTCCACTATGGCTTACCAGGGGGCCAAAGGCATTGACCTTCAGTTGATCCGGAAGAAGAACGAAGAAATAATTGTCCCGCCTGATTTGATTTTCGTTCTGGATATCAATGCTCAGAACGGACTCAGAAGGCTCCAGAACAGAAAAAAGGATTTGCTTTTTGAAAGAACCGATTATTTGGTCAAGGTGAGGAAAATATTTCAGAGTTTCCAGGGAGAAAATTTCATCCACATCGATGCCCAGAAGGATAAAGAGAATATTCACCGGGAAATATTGAGAGTGGTGGTGAGATATCTCACCAGATTAGACTTTGTTGAGCCTGAATAATCCAGTTTAGATTACTTTTTAATGCGGTTGTAGTAGTCCCAAACCATCAAGTGATCCTCGAGGGAACAGAATCCTTGGGGTTCTGTTCCGGGGGAAAAGACCTCTTTGAATGTATGCAGACACACAGGGGTAGCCAACAGTCCCGTTTTCCGGTCTATTTCTACAAAAGAAAGGTTGGGAGGGACCTCAAATCCTTCCTCTTTTCCTTCATTTTTCTCATTGGCCTGTGCTTTTTTTTGTCCTGCCGTTTCTTTTTGTTCTTTTTTAATGAGTCTTTGAAAAAACTCTATCCAGATGGGAAGGGCCGCAACCGCACCGGATTGTCGTTCCCCGATGGTCTCATTGTCATCATGGCCCACCCAGACACCGGCGCATAAGTCCGGAGAAAATCCGATAAACCAGGCATCGGTATAATCATCGGTGGTTCCTGTTTTTCCAGCTAACGGTTTATCCAGGTACCGTGCTGACTGAGCGGTTCCTCTTTTTACCACTCCCTGAAGCAGGGAAGTCATCATGTAAGCCGTCTGAGGGGAAATGACCTTTTCCGAGTGGGGTCCGTTTTCTTCCAACAGTTCTTTTTCTTTGTCTTCTATCTGGGTGATAAAGTAGGGCTTCATACGGGTTCCCTTGTTGGGAAAAGTGCTGTAAGCCGAGACCAACTCAATCAGTTTCATCTCAAAAGTCCCTAAGGCCAGAGAGAGATAAGGATACACAGGGGATGTAATGCCGAATTTATGGCAGTAATTGACACCGGCTTGGGGGGAAATGTATTGAAGAAGTTTGGCGGTCACGATGTTCCGGGATTGTTCCAGTCCCATACGAACCGTCACGGCTCCTTTGTACTTTTGGTCGTAGTTTTCAGGAGACCAGCGTTCCTCGGACCATTTATTATCAAATTCTGTGGGGCTATCCACGATAATATCTGCAGGAGTGAACCCGTTTTCCAGGGCAGCTGTGTACAGAATGGGCTTGATCGCTGATCCGGGTTGACGTTTGGCTTGGGTAGCGCGGTTGAATTTGCTTCGCAGGAAAGAATAACCTCCAACCATAGCCTTTATTTTTCCTGTATGAGGATCTATTGCCAGAAAAGACCCTTCAATTTTGGGTTCTTGGTCAAGGGAAGCTAAGAATTCTTTGTTGGACTCGTCAATCCTGTTTATTTTTATATGGATGACATCTCCTTTTTGAATAAGCTTTTTTAAATTTTTGGTTTGAGTCCAGTCAATGTCCCGATTGGTGATTTCTCCCTTAAAATCTTTGATCCTGACAGAAGCATTATTCCAGGAAACGCTGAGGACCAAGGCTTCAAGAATATCCCCTTCTTTAAGCTCCGCTTGGAGCCAGCTCCGGGGAGGCCAGTGAGGTATTTTGGCTTCATCCAGTTTTTCCAGGCTTTCTAAGTCTTCTTCCAGCAAGTTGCGTTTATCATCTCTCCATCCCTGCCTTTTATCCAGGGTGCGGACCCCTTTTTTCAACGCTTTTTCCGCAAACCGCTGCATTTCCATATTGAGAGTGGTGTGAACTTTCAGCCCTCCTTTATAAAGAGCTTCCACTCCGTAGTTTTTTTCTAGATATTTCCTCACCTCTTCATTGAAGTAAGCCGCGAATTCAGACTCGGTCCGGTGGAGGGGGAGGACTTCCATGGGAGCTTTTTTGGCCTGCTGGGCTTTTTTCTTGGAGAGAAAGCCTTCCACAACCATCCTGTTGAGCACATGGTTGCGGCGGTTGAGAGTGAGTTGGGGTTTATTGTGAGGAGAGTAGAGGTAAGGACCCCGAAAGATTCCCGCAAGAAGAGCGGCTTCTTCCAGATTGAGCTGGGAAACATGTTTTCCAAAATAGAGTTGAGAAGCGGCTTCCACTCCGTGAGCTCCATGTCCCAGGGCAAACTGGTTGCAGTAGAGGGTTAAAATTTGTTTTTTGGTGTAATTTTTTTCTAATTTGAGAGCGAGGATCCATTCTTTAAGTTTCCGGCGGAGGGTTTGTCTGCGGTGGAGAAGAAGTGTCCGGACCAGCTGTTGGCTGATGGTGCTTCCTCCTTGAAGTTTTCCGGAATCTCCTCCATTCAAAATGTTTTCTTTGGCAGCCCTCAAGATTCCCAAAAAATCGATTCCGTTATGTTTGTAAAAGCGAGGATCTTCGGTGGCAATGAGGGCCTTTTTTAAGATTTCAGGAATTTTTTCACTGGAGACTTCGATCCTTTTCTCCAGAGCGTATTCACCGATGACCTCCCCATCATTGGAATAGATGGAGGTGATGATACCCGGTTCATACTCTTCCAGTTGGGAGAAAGAGGGAAGATTTTCCATGATGGCGATATAAAAACCGACCGCGGTTCCTATCGAACAAGCAGCTATCAGGAGAGCGGTGATCAGAGTGATTTGGAAAGTTTTGCGTTTATTGATATTTTTGAGTTTTTTGAGGTTTATTTTCTTTATTTTCAAGATGAATTGATCTGGAAATTTCATGGAATTCAATATAGCAGATTATAGAAATTATAGAAAGGGGGAGAGATATTTTTAAAAAAAGGCAGCCTCTTCAAGAGACTGCCCTTCAGATTTTCAGCTCAAGGATTTATTTATTTTTTTTCTTTTTTACTTTGCTGGAGCTGGAGGAAGAGCTGTGAGAAGTGGTCCGGCGGGAAGAAATGGAACGGGAAGAGCTGGATTTGATACGGCGGGAAGAAATCTTAGAGGAGCTTGTGGATGAACTTTTGCGTATAGAAATGTTTTTTCCGGAGAAATGCTTGTATATGCGGCTCAACGCAGAATTGGACCTGGAAGTTTTGGATTTGTTCACTCTCTTTTTTATGTGAATGTGGGGGGAAGAAGGATATTTTCTGTTTAAAATGTTTCTTTTTTCAAGCTGACTCTTTCTGGGGGCTTCGGTTCCGCTTTTTCTTATTCGGGAAGGATGGAGGTTTCGAAGGGAGGTCTTGGAAACTTCCCGGGCATTTTTAAGTTCCACCGAATTCTGGCTTCTTCGGAGAAGGATCTTTTGTCCTTTCAGTTTTTCCTGTGTGACCTTGTGGGTGGAGGGTTTGATTGTGGATCCCTTGTTGGACAAACGCAGTTTGCTGACGTTTTTTATAGAGTTTTGGCTCAGAGCCACTTTGGAGACATTCGGAGCTTTGAGCTGGCTTTTGTGGATGACAGTGAGGGCATTGGATCGGTAAGGGTAAGCTCCGGTGTAGTGGTCATAATAAATGTTGTTGATGACCACTCCTGGATAGCCGTAATAACTCATTGGAGACCAGGCGAAATAGTCATATCCCCAGTGCCAGCTGACCCAGGCGGGCCCCCAACGGGTTGTGGGAATCCAGTACCATCCATAAATGGAGCTCCAATGCCAACGGCCGTAGTGAAAAGTAGCCCATCCCCAGGGCTCGTAAGGCACCCAGGTCCATCCGCACATGGACAACCAGGTCCATCGGCCGTAGTGATAAGGCTGCCATTCGGGTCCGACTCCTCCAGGAACCCAGACATTTCCATAGGGAGGAACGTAAGCCCAGTCTCCATAGGAGGCCAGTTCGTGTTCGAAGTCGTCCAATTCTTGAGGGAGATAATCCTGGGCTATCTGTTGTCGGACTTGGGACTCCCGGTCCTCACTCCATCGGTCAAAATTGTCTTCAGCCACACCCATAAACTGTGAAGGACCGGAGGATGAATGACCCTGCACAAAATTTATTTTTTGAGCCTTCTTTACCAATGTGGACCCTGTTTCGCCAGCGGCTTCTAAAAGTCCAGCAAAGACAAATATTTCCGTTTCCTCATTCTGTTTGACATCTATGCGGTAAGTTCCTTGATCCAGAATATAAGCTGAAACATCCGTGGTGTGAATCTGGATATTTTTTTCTTCTTTAAGAGATTCAATACTGAAATAAACATTTCCAGTCCAGATCTTGATTTGAATCAGATCATCTTTTCTTGTAGGAAGATTGAGAAAATCGACTTTGGTATTGTGGTCCAGTCGGATGTAATTACTGTCTCCAAGATAGATTTCAGCCCGACCCTCGGTGGTTCCGATCCGGTCTCCTTCGGTTAGGGGCATGTTGGCAATCCCTTCTTCGTATCCGATTTCTGAGGCTCGCTGGATATAGGCTTCTCCGCTTACATAGCTCACTCGAGCGAAAGTCTCGTTAGTGTATTCTCTTTCCTGGGAATTTTCAGCATTCAAGCTGAAAAAAGACATTAAGAGAATGGTTGCGATACATAAAATTTTTTTCATTTTCATTCTCCTTATCTCCATTTCTATTATAATCTATATGCAAAGATCATGCCAGTTTTGCTCCTGAGGTGGAGAGGAATTTTCTGTCTTCAAAAAGAGACAGGAATGTTACTTATGGGGACACAATTTGTTTTTCATTGAACAGAGTCAGGCGGGATCTGAGATGGGGAATGCTTAAAGATTCCAGTATTTTCGGTATGTTTCCATAAAAGGAGAAAGTTCCTTTTCCCTTTGTGGAGAACTTTGGATAGATGTTTCGGTTCTTGGCCCCTGGGCTCCAAGATGAGTGAGGACTTCTTTCACTCCCTCCCGAAGACCTCTCAGGTGATAACCCCCTTCCAGGACGGCCAGAATTTTTCCTCCACAGATCTTCTGAGAAAGGTCCATGAGTTCCTGAGTGAGAGCTCCGAATCCCCGAGAAGTCACCTTCATTCCACCCAGGGGATCCTGTTCGAAGGTATCAAACCCTGCAGAGACCAGGATGAAATCAGGTTGGTATTGTTCGGAGATGGGAGAAAGTATGTTTCTGTAGATATAAAGATAATCCTCATCTGTTTTTCCGGGAGATAGAGGAACATTAACCGTAAATCCCTCCCCTGAATTTTGGCCGATTTCACTGGAGTCTCCGGTTCCGGGGTAATGAGGGTGCTGATGGGTGGAAAAATAAAGCACGTTGGGACTCTGTTCAAATGAATGCTGGGTGCCGTTTCCGTGATGAAGGTCCCAATCTACAATAAGGATTCGTTTCTGGTTATATCTTTCCAAAAGGTACTGAGCTCCTATAGCCACGTTATTAAAAAGACAGAATCCCATAGCTCTGGAGGCTTCGGCATGATGGCCGGGAGGTCGGATGAGGGCAAAGGCATTTTGGATTTTTCCCTCCATGATTTTGTCGACAGTTTCCAGGATTCCACCGGCGGCGAGAAGGGCTACGCGGTAAGATTGGGCTGAGGTGGAGGTGTCGGGATCTAGAACGACCCTTTCTCTGCTTGAAGTTTCTTTAATCTTTTGCACATAGGAGGGAGTATGAATTAAGCCGATTTCTTCTTCTTTGGCCGCCCGGGGCTTGATGAAGAGATAGGGAAATTTGATTTCATCTTCGATCATCTGATAGACAGCTTCAAGACGTTGAGGGGATTCCACATGATAATCCCCCATATTGTGCTGGAGATATTGTTTATCTTTGACAATCCCCGTTTTCAATGTTTACCTTACCAATGGATGATTTTTCCACCCGAGAAAAAGATTTTTTTCACCTTCACTTCCTTTGTTTTCAGTTTATTTATATCAATTTTACGGCGGTGCTTCCAGGCGTTTTTTAGAGAAAATTTTCTTGAGTTTTAACTTCAAATAAACCCAGCCCATCAGGGTATATCTGTGGATATCTCCCCACGACCGGATGTTAGATAAAACGGCAGGAATCTTCCGGAAAAGAGAATATTTCTCCTCTGTAAAAGACCAGCGGAATAGGAGTTCGCTGATTTGAGTCCAGGTGAGCTTGTCTTTAAAAAGAGGGACATCCCCTTGGGCTGTAGGAAGGGTGATGATACGGGGATCCCGTTTTCGAGTCCAGGTGAAATCTGAAGGGAGGATCCCCTTTTTCTGGGCTGTTTTTTCCAGAGGTGTGCCGGGGTAAATGTGAAGGACAGCGATACTGGCTTCGATTTTATCTTTATATTGTTCGATGATTCTGAGTGTTTCCCGGGCTTCTTCCCAGGTTTCAGTGGGGTGGCTTAAAATAAAAAAGGCATTGGGAACGATTCTCAGTTCATTACACCAGGTAATCAGTTGGTGGAAGTCTTGGACGTCGATTTTCTTACGGACAATCTGATTTCGGACTCTTTCTGAGCCGGCTTCCAGGCCGAAGGAAAGATGGAACAGTCCGGCCCTCTTCATCTTTTCAAGCAGAGGTTTGTTGAGGAGGTCCACCCGGACATCGCATTTCCAGAAGATATCCAAGTTTTTTTCCAGGATGAGATCACAGATTTGTTCCACTCTTTGGGGATTGGCGTTGAAGGTGTCATCAAAAAAGAAAAAGACTTTTATCCCATACTTTTGGATGAGGCGTTCCATCTCCTGGACTGTATTCTGAGGACTTCTCATCCTCACTCGCCGGCCCCAGTTGATGGGGGTGGCACAGAAGTTGCAGTTAAAGGGGCACCCTCGGCTGGTCATCATATTGACGGCCGGGAGCATCCCTTCTCCGGGGACTGGGAATTTGAAGTTGTATTTCTCAAAAGGAATCAGATGGAAAGCAGGGAAAGGAAGGCTGTCCAACTCCTGTATCGGAGAAGGCGGAGGATTGGAATGAATGTGACCGTTCTGGCGGTGGGTGAGGCCGGGAATAGTAGATAAGTCCAGGGTTTGGTTTTCTTTACCCAGAGCTTGGCACAAAGCCAGCAGAGTTTTTTCCCCTTCACCTCTAATCACTCCATCCAACTCAGGGATATGTTCCAGAGAATCTTCAGCAGCCATGGATGCGTGGGGTCCTCCCAGGATGGTCAAGGCTGAGGGATAAGCTTTTTTGGCCACCCGGATGAGTTTAAAGCTCTGGAACCTGTTTTCAGTGGTGGAAGTGATGCCGATGAGATGAGGTTTGAATTCCTGGATTTTCTCTTTTATCTGTTTCCAGGTCATTTTCAGGATGTCGGAGGGAACCACTTGGACTCGGATGCCCTCCTTTTCCAGGACGGCCGCCAGATACAGAAGACCCAAGGGGGGCATGGAGGAGCCCTGGGACCATCGTTCCGCTGTGTACCCTCCCGGAGGAACAAACAGCTGCACTTTCATTGAATTTTCTTTCATTTTTTGGATAATTCAGGATAATTTCATTGAATACAATTGGGTGATATTGGGCTCGGGCATGGTGGTTCCATACAGGTAATCTGAGACTTCCATGGTTTTGAAATTATGGGTGATAATGATGAATTGGGTTTGATTTTTGATTTGTTTCATCAAGTTGAGGAACCGGGTGAGGTTGGTTTCATCTAAGGCAGCATCCACTTCATCCAGGATGCAGAAAGGAATGGGTCTGTAGCGAAACAGGGCGAAGAAAAAGGCTAAGCTGGTGAGGCATTTCTCTCCTCCGGATAGAAGAGATAAGTTCTGAACTTTTTTTCCGGGAGGCTGGGCTGTGATTTCCAGGCCGCTTTCCAGTGGATTTTGAGGATCGGTTAATTTAACATCGGCTTTCCCCCCTTGGAACAGGAGTGAAAAAACTTCCTGAAAGTGTTTGTTTACTTCATCCAGAGCCTTTAAAAATTGATCTTTACTTTCTGTGTCTATTTTTTTTATGGCTTCCCTGGTGGAAGCGATGGAATCTCTTAAATCCTTTTTCTGCTGCATAAGAAAATCATAACGTTTTTTGTGGCTGTTGTATTCTTCTTCAGCCATGAGGTTTACGGCTTTGAAATTTTCCAGCTTATTCTGGGCACTGTTCAGAGATTCCTCTATGTTTGTCTGGGGAATCTCCTCTAAAGAGACTTCCTTTTTGATTTCTTGAGGAGTTTTTTTGAGTTCCTGCCAGCAGGATTCTTCCAAATTGGCAGAATCTCGGTCTTTTTCGGCCTTCTTGATTTCCCATTTCACCCTTTCTTCCTTCCGTTCTTCCTTTTCTTTCCTCAATTGGTCCATCCTTTTTTCCATATCCTTTTGTTCTTTCTGGAGTGATTTCAGTTGAGATTCTTTTTGTTTCAAACTGGTTTCTTTTTCTTTCTGCTGGCGGCGGGAGTGCTGGATTTTTTGCTCCAGGATTTGGATGTTCTCTTGGGCCTTCTTTTCGTCCTGTTTGGAGGCCTGGATTTCTTGATCCAGAGAAACTTGTTTGGCCTGGATATTTTGGACCCTTTTATCTATGGATTGAAGCTGGGATTGGAGGTTCCTTATTTTTTCTTGAAGAAGTTCCACGCTGGACTTAAGTTGATAAAGGTCATTTTTATCCTGGTCGCATTTTTTCTGGAAAGATGTGAACTGGGCTTGTTCCTCTTCCAATTTTTGTTTGAGTGAATTTTCTTCTTCCTGGAACTTGTGGAGTTTTTGTTGAATGGTTTTCTTCTTTTTAAGGAGAGGTGATTTTTCCTGGGCCAGAGATTTGAGTTCCTGTTGAGAGAGGGATATGTTTTGATTGATTTTTTCCTTTTCCTCTTTCTTTTCCCGGTGATTATTTTCCAGTTCCTGGAGTCTTCGTTCAAGTTTGTCTTTTTCTTTCTCCAGCTTTTGAGTTTGTTCTTCCAGATTTTGTTTCTTATGGGTCTTATCTTTTATTTTCTTATCCAAGGGTCTGATTTTTTGCTCCGTTTGTTCGATTTTCTTGTTTACGGATTTGATTTCTTGGTTGAGAGCAAAAATTCCTTCCTTTTTCTTTCCTGATTGGAGGAGACCTGAGGAGAAAAGGACATCTCCTTTAAGGGTGATAAAGTGAAACTGAGGATACTGGATCCATAGCTCCACTGCACTGGGCAGGTCCTTCACTATCACCCCTTCCTCCAGCTGGGATAGATAGGGTTCAAGTTGGGGATCCGGTTGAACTTGAGATTTCAAGAGTCCCATCACCCGTTGATCATCTAAGAGTTCAGGAGAAATGTTAGGCCTGGTTTGAGGGGAGAGGAGAAGATAATGTCCTTTGGGATTTTTTTTAGGGAAATCATTCAAAAAATCATGGGCATCAACCAGTTGGGCTTTGGTTTCTTCTTTCCAGAAAACGTCCACCAAAGGAGCGTATGGGGATTCGCTTTCCATCAGATCTGCAAGGAGACCCAAAGAGCTGGGCAGGGGAGAGGATTGATCGCTTTTTCGTTCCTTTTCTTCCATTTTTTTCAGAGCCTGAAGATGGTGCCCATGCTGATCTTTTGTCTTATTCAATCGGGCAAGTTGGTGATTCAGTTTTTCCAACTCCGAATTCAACCGGGATAAGGATTGGTGGTGTTTTTCCAGTTCCTCTTTTTTGTTTTGGAAGAGTTCTCTGGTCTGGGAGAGGTTCTGTTTCATTTGAGAGATTTCTTTTTCCTTCTGTTCCAGCAAGGGGGTTTCTTTTTGGATTTGAGTGTGATTTTTTTCTTCTTGTCTCTGGATCAGCTCAATCTCTTTTTCGATTTTGGTTCTTTCATTTTTGGCTTCAGTGTGGTGGGAGATTTGTTGGAAATACTGCTGTCTGAGTTTTTCGATTTTTTCCTGCCATTGGCTTATTTTTTGTTGGGATTTCTGATCGTGGTTTTCTGATTGTTGAAGTTCCTCTTTCTTGTGGTGGAAGGTTTGGCTGAGGGAGTTGAGTTTTTCTTCTAATTCCTTTTTTTCTGTATTCAGGGAGGTGAGCTGATGTTCCAAATCTTTTTCATCCTGTTGGGCTCTTTTTCTCTTTTCCTCAAAAAAATCAATCCGCTCTTTTTCCTGATTCTTCTCAGTCTCTTTTTGAGAGAGTTGGGATTGGAGAGAATTTATGCTTTGCTGCTCTTCTTGGATTTGCTTTTCCAGGGACCAGACTTCATTTCTTTTAGAGGCCAGTTTTTTTTCTTCTTCTTTAAGTTGAGAGAGGAGGTGATTTTCCTGATGGAGGTTCTTTTGATAGAGGTGGTCGGCTTCTTCCTGGTTTTTTTCAGAGGCTTCGATTTTTTTGCGGTAATAGAGAAGTGAAAGACGGCGAATTTTTTCTCTTAGTTTTCGGTACCGACGGGCGGACTGAGCTTGCCTTTGGAGAGAGATTTTGGTTTTAGAGACTTCTGAGATAATATCTTCGAGGCGGTCCAGGTTTTCTTCGCTGTTCTCCAGTTTGTTCTGGGCCTGCCTTTTCTTATCCTTGTAGTAGGCCGTCCCGGCCGCATCCTCCAGGAGAGCCCTTTTTTCCACAGGCTTGGAAGAGAGAAAGCCCTCAATGCTTCCCTGCTCGATGACAAAATATTCTTTTTCTCCCACTCCTTTTTTCCATAAAAATTCCTGGATATCCTTGAGCCGCACCGCTTTGCCGTTGAGACGGTATTCCCCTTCCCCCGAACGGTACACTCTGTGGTTGAGGGTGAATTCCTCATCGTTGTCTTCTAGGTAAAGAGCCACATCGGCCATACTCAGAGGAGTCCGGTGGGTGTTTCCGTTGAATATGACGTTTTCGCTTCGCTCTCCTCTGAGGGATTTAATTTTTTTCCCCCCTAGAATCCAGATAAAGGCATCCACAATATTGCTCTTTCCGGTGCCGTTGGGTCCCACGATAGCGGTGATTCCGGGGTGAAAAAGAATCCGGGTTTTTTCACTGAAAGATTTAAACCCGTGGATGTCAAGCTTTTTTATGATCATGGCGGCTGTTTTGATGAACACTCCATAATATTAAATTTCATCTGATTATGAAATGGGTAATTTTATACCAATATGGCTCAATTTCCAATTATTTAGGATAGTTCATTTGGTTTGTTTCCATGTCATTCCGGGCTTGACCCGTTATAACTCTCGGCTTTTTTATGAATAGACCCGTTTATCTTGACACTCCGTAAGGATTCAATTATTTTTGATTTGTTTCGCGGACACATAAAAAAGGGCCAGTGTAGCTCAGGGGTAGAGCAACTGATTCGTAATCAGTAGGTCGGGGGTTCGAATCCCCCTGCTGGCTTTTTTTTCAAAGGGGGACTGGCCCAGACATTCCTATTATTTTCAATAAGTTAACGTGAGTTTTCCACAGATTTAAGGCCTTAAATCAAGATTTTTGGGGCAAAAAATACCTCTGAAGAGGGAAGCCGAAGAGTCCGAAAATTAGGCAAACAGGAAGATGTCCCCATTTTTTAAAGACATTTGGATTGTTTTTTGGTATATATGGGATTAATAAAAATTTCCTAGAGGGAAAAATGTATGATTAGAAAAGTCGATTTTTTTTTCAACCCTTTTGTTTAGGAAAAAAATATAAGGAGAATTTATGATGAAAAAGGGCCAATATTTTCTCATTTCTATTTTGGCTGTGTTGACCTTACTGAATTTTGCATGGACACAGGAGAAAAAACCCTTAACCCATGAAGTCTATGATTCATGGAAGTCCATCACCCAACCCCGAATTTCTCCCGATGGAAACTGGGTTCTCTACCTGGAAACACCCCAGGACGGAGATGCAGAGATGGTGGCGATTGAACTTTCCACAGGCAAAGAATACAAACATACCATCGGATATTCAGGAGAAGGAACCGATTCGGAGAGGGCTGCTAATGCCCGGTTCAGCTATGATTCGGATTATGCGGGATTTCTGATTTTTCCCTCTCAAGAAGAAGTGGAGGAGGCTGAGAAGGAAGAAAAAAAGAAGAAAGAAAAGCTCAAGAAAAAACTGGGAATCATGGATCTTTCAACCGGTCAAGTGGAGGTTTTTGAAAGAGTGAAAACCTTCAAGTTTCCCGAAGAAGCCGGCGGATGGGTGGCCTATTTGAAGGAAGCTCCTGAAAAAGAAGAAGAAAAGAAGGAGGAAAAGGGAGAAGAGAAGAAAAAAGAGGCCGAAAAAGAAGAAGAGGAAGAGGAAAAAGAGAAAAAATACGGAACTCCTTTAGTTTTAAGGTCCTTGGAGGAGGGGAATGAAAAAACTTTCGAATCGGTCCTGAAATACCGGTTCACCAAGGATGGAAAGTACCTTCTTTATACTGTCTCCAGCCAAGAAAATCCCGACTCGGATGGAGTCTACAGTCACAATCCCGGAGAGGATTCCAGCACCCCGCTCCTAACTGGAGAAGGAAACTATAAAAAATGGGCCATGGATGAAGAAGAGACCCGACTGGCTTTTTTAACCGACCGAGATGATTATGAGGCAGAGGAACCCACTTTCAACCTTTACGGATGGAATGTGGGAGATGAGAAGGCTTCTCTTTGGGTCTCCCATACCTCTACCCCTGATTTTCCTAAAGGGATGGCGGTGAGTGATAAATCTGATGTTTCCTTTACCGAAGACGGCTGGACAGTGATGTTCGGTATCAAGGAAATTCCAGAAGAAAAAGAGGAAAAAGAAGAGAAAGAGGAAGAAAAAGCTCAGTTTGACCTCTGGCACTGGGATGACCCCTTTCCTCAACCTCAGCAGAAAAAGATGGCCGATGAAGTCCGGAACAACACCTGGGAATCTGTTTATCATCTCAAAAGCAAGTCTTTTGTCAAACTGGCTGATGAAGATATCCGGGATGTCCGGATTTCAGACAAAGGTAAGATCGCTTTCGGACAGACCCTGTGGCCCTATTCCAAAAAACTGGCCTATTTCGGGTCTTTTTATGATGTTTATGTTGTGGACCCTCACACAGGAGAAAAGACTCTGGTGAAAAAGGAACTCTACGGAAGGGCCCGCCTTTCTCCTGAAGGAAGATATGTTTACTGGTTTGAAAACAAAGACTGGCATACCTATGACATCGCCTCCCAGACTGTAAAGAATGTCACTAAAGATATAGAAGTTCCCTTTGAAAGACAGGAGTGGGACCGTCCCTCTCCCCCTTATCCTTATGGGGTTGCCGGATGGACAGAGAATGACAGTTCGGTCCTTCTCTATGACCGTTTTGATGTATGGGAAATCGAACCGGACGGCTCCAAAGCCCGGATGATGACCGAAGGGTATGGCCGAGAAAACCAGCTTTCCTTCCGATATGTCCGTCTCGACCCGGAGGAAGAAACCATTGACCCCCAAAAAACTCTTCTCTTTCAAGTCACCAACCAGGACACTATGGCCCGAGGATTTTATTCAGACCGGGTTGAAGGAGAAAAAACCCCTAAGAAACTACTTATGGGGGACAAGTATTTCAGACGTCCCCGAAAAGCTGAAAAGACCGATAAACTTCTTTACGGCCGTATGGCCTTTGATGAATACCCCGATCTATGGGTGAGTGATCTGAAATTTTCAAGCCCCCAGAAAATCACTGATTTGGGCCGGCAGATGGACCCCTATATCTGGGGAAAAGCAGAACTCCGGGAGTTTAAAAGCGATGACGGAATGCCTTTGAAAGGCATATTGGTTAAACCGGATAATTTTGACCCGGATAAGAAATATCCGCTGATGGTCTACATCTATGAGACTCTCCATACCATGCACCACTATTTCAGGCACCCTTCTCCGGGAACCTCCATAAGCTTTCCTTATTATGTGAGCAACGGGTATATCCTGTGGATACCGGATATCGAGTACCATACCGGTTACCCCGGCCAGGATGCTCTGAAATGTGTTCTTCCAGGAATCCAGATGCTGATCAGAGAAGGGTATATCGACCCTGACTCTATCGGCATCCAGGGACATTCCTGGGGCGGTTACCAGATTGCCTACATGATCACCCAAACCAATCTGTTTGCCGCCGCTGAGGGAGGAGCTCCGGTTTCCAACATGATTTCCTCATACAATGGGATCCGTTGGGGAAGCGGGATGGTGAGACAGTTCCAGTACGAACACACTCAAAGCCGGATCGGCGGATCCTTGTGGGAATATCCTCTGCGGTACATGGAGAACTCTCCTATTTTTTGGGCCGATGAGATTCAGACACCCATTATGTTTATGCACAATGATGATGATGGAGCTGTTCCCTGGTATCAAGGGATTGAGTTTATCATGGCCCTACGGAGACTGGAAAAGGAAGCCTACATGTTTAACTACAACGGCGAACCTCACGGTCTGCGAAAAAGGGTCAACCAGAAGGATTGGACCCTCCGCATGCAGCAGTTTTTCGACCACCACCTCAAAGGAGCCCCTATGCCGGACTGGATGAAAAACGGCATCCAGGCTTGGGAAAAAGAAAAAGAGAAAAAATAAAAGGCCGAACGATTATAAAAAAGATATTCAATTCTTCGCAGATTGTTCTTCCTCGATTCTTTCTGCGGTGAATCGTCCGTTGGGTTGGTCCAGAATCAAGGTTTGGACCTCTCCTTGTTCATCTGTTTTGAAACTAACACTGATTATGGAATAGTCTTCAAAGACAAAAGTCTCTCCTAGATCCGGTTGAAGGGTGTAGGTGGGTTGTCCGGGAATGTGAAGCTTCAGCCGCTCACCCACCAATCGTACAGAGAGGGTCTGTCCGTGAAGGTCATAGGTTCCCACGAATTTTTCAAGAAAGTCCGGGTCAGAGTATTTGGCTGGAGGTTTTTTCGCAAACACAATAGGCTCCAGGCTGGGCTCTAAAGGAATTTCCAGCTCTTCTACGTATCCTTTCATCCCTGTGCGGAAGAGTATCTTGGTGTTGGCAAAGGTTTTGTCTTCTTCTACCTCCGGGGCATGAAATACGTCATAGTGCCAGTGTTCCAAAGGAGTGGTGATGTCGTTGAATGTGAATTGGAGTCCTTCTTTTGTTTTCTTTACAACCAGAGGACCGTATCCGGGATGCTGGTACTCTCCGGCATATTCCGAAAGAGGATGGGAAGGAGATGTTCCTTTCCTTTGGGCCATCTCTTTCTTTTTCTCAGCTTCCTGGGCCGCTTCTTCCGCCTTTTTTCTCTGTTTTAACCTCCGGGCATTCCAGTCGATGGGTTCTAGCTCCAGGAGTTTGTCGGCTACGTGTAGAGTCACGATTTCAGGAAGAGAAGCTCCGCTTTTATTGGCAAAAACAACCATTCCTATTTTCTCCTCAGGAAACAGAGTGACCTGGGCTAAAAATCCGTCAATACTCCCCCCGTGATGGACTCTTTTGTGGCCCCGGTAGGTATCGATGAACCATCCCAATCCATAGGTGGGAGTGGAGAATTCGGAGGATGGGGGAGTCCGGTGTGTGGTCATATGGGGAGAATGGATACCCTGTAATATTAAAGGATCGATGAGTTTTTGACCCTGGTATTTTCCTTGGTTCAGATGAAGGGTGATCCACCGGGTCATATCTTCCACACAGGAATTGATAGAGCCGGCGGGCCCCACAACGGTGATATTTCGGAAAGGGATCTTTTCCAGTTTGTCATTATCTTCGCGGTAGGGAAGAGCATAATCTTCGGTTTTCTGGGAATCTTTTACAGAAAAGTTGCTCCGGTCCATTTCCAAAGGTTTGAAAATCCGTTCTCTAACCGATTCTTCCCAGGATTTTCCAGTCAGTACTGAACTCAAATATCCAGCGGTTAAAAACATGAGGTTGTTGTATTGAAATTTCTCCCTCAACCCGGCACTGGGTTTAAGGTGCCGAAGCCTTCTCACGAATTCTTCCCTGGAGTATTCATCGTTGTTGTACCACAGCATGTCATGGCGGGGAAGTCCGGAGCGGTGGGTGACCAGGTCGCGGGGAGTGATTCGGTTGGTCACCATGAGGTCATACATCCTGAAATCAGGAATATAATCCCTTACCGGAGTATCCCATTTCATTTTCCCTTCGTCCACCAGAGTTCCCAAAACAAAAGTGGTGAAAGCTTTGGTGGTAGAGCCGATGGCGAAAAGAGTTTGGGGAGTGACCGGAAGTTTTTCCTTTATGTTTCTGTAACCAAATCCCTGAGAGAATACGACTTCATCTTCCGCCACTACACCTACGGCCAGACCGGGAACATTCCAATCTTTGAGGGCTTTCTCTATGAATTCATCAAATCCCTGAAGAGCTTTTTTGGCTTTTTGGACAGGACTTTCCATCCGCTGGATTTTAAAGGGAAAGTTTTTTCCTGATTGACTAAATTGCCCTTTGATTTTTTGCCCGTCTTCACTCAGAGTGCCCTCAAACTGAGGGGTCCCGGGAATTCCGGATATGGCAAAGGAGATGGTCTCATCGGTGATGGAAATATTTTCCAGGGAAAGATCGGTGGCTTTCTGGGCCGGGATGGATATTTTTCCTGTCAGGTTTCCCTCTTCGATAGAAAAATCGATTAATATTTCCAGAGGCTGACCGGGAATTTGGATGGTTCCTTCCCAGTGGCCGGTTACCGAAGGCTCCTTTTCCATTCCTTGGAGAGAAAAGAATCCTCCGCTGAGAAAAATCAAGACCGTTAAAAATATTCCTAAACGAGAAGTTTTCGTTTTCATAAATCTTTCTCCTTTATTTATGTGTACGAATTTATTTTCGGAAAGTTACAGAAATTGAGATGATTTTCCCTCTCCCAGATAGATTTAGGGATATTCCATACTACACTTTCAGAGGAAAGTCAAAAGAGAACGAGAAAATAGGTAGGTATCCATTCAACTCAAATGGAATGACAAGATAATTCAAAAATCAAAAGATTAAATTATGGAAAATTCAAAGTTCGAATTTCAAAAATTAAAAAACATTATAAAAAATCTTTAATGATGATTTTTAAATACCAACAGCAATTTAGCAATAAAACAATTCAACAGTGAATACTTTTGACTTTTGAATTGATAAGGGGAGTCAGCAGGTCAAGTGAAGAGCCGCGATCGTTTTCTTTTTTTTCTGAAGTTTATTGAATAAAGATACGGCTTTTTCGGTGGGTTCGGCATAAACTTCGATCCCCTTGGATTGAAGGTAGGAAAGGATTTTGGATGGAACATCCATCACTCCGTAGTTTCCGGTCCCTACAACAAGAATCTCGGGTTGCGCCTGGATGATATCTTGGAGGTCTTCGATATGAAGAGAGTGGCCTTCTTTTCTCCACCAGGACGAATCCACTTTATCTGGATAGATGATGACATCTGAAGTATATATAGTTCCGTCAATGGTGATTTTTCCGAAACTGTAGTGTTCAACCTTCATTTTCCCTTTTTTTATTTTCTCATCCCTCATTTTCTGTGTCAAACACGTGAAATAGGGAACAGCTTATCTTTTCTGCTGCAGGGGGTTGTATTCTGTTTTTTTGTATCCTTGGGGAAGTTGATAGGTCCCCGAGGGAGCTTCTTTTTTCTCCACTGAAATCACTTCTTCACGGGTGATCATTTCACTCCCCATCATCTTCATGGAAGTATGAGTCAGGACAGGGTAACCCTCGATTTTTTTAAACTCTTTCACCAGGTTTTTGGTGAAGGGATTGATGGAGAGAAGTTCATCGGTGAATTTTTTGTAAACATCCAGATCGATTCCGGTATCTTTAGTGGACCATATTTCCATTTTTATGGGCATGTTCATCTCCATCATGGTGGCTGAAATATCCACCACATATTTTCGGGCCTTCCACTGTTTGATTTTTTTGGTTTCACCGGTATCTGTGACTGAAGAAGAGACTTCCATCATATCGAGCATTTTTTGAGCTTCAGAGGAAAGGGCTTTTTCTAGATCAATCGGGAGGTTGATTTCTGAATAAGTTTTTTGGCTGTGATCGATGATGTATATTTTCTTTTTATCCAGACGGATGATGGTAGTCCTCTGTTTTCCCTGGTCATCTCTCAGTTTATTCTTGGCAATCCAAGTAATGCCCTGTTCTTCTCTCTCCGGTGTTTGTTTTTCCATGGTGCTTTTTGAGCTGAAATGATGGATTTTTTTTATGTAGAAATCGGATTGAAGGGGAGAGGGACAAAGGAAAATAAAAAGGAAAAAACAGAGAAAGAAACTTCCCCAAGCTTTTTTTCTCATAAAACGTTCTCCTTTTAGCCGTATTGACATCTATGATTCTTTGATCTCCAGCCCCCTTTGATACGCCAAATGGGCGCCGAAAATCAGGTAAATAGGTATTGTGTCCCCAATTTTCATTTAGTTGATGATTTCCTTCGTTTTTTCCTTAAGGTGCTCTTTCAGTTTGAGGTGGGGAATCCCTTTTTCCCACCACTTAGGCACCGGCTTTCCTCTTAAGTAGTGATCGAAAAATTCCTGCATCCTCACAAAATAATCCTTTTGGTTGGCTGGTTTGCGAAGTCCGTGGTTTTCTCCTTTATACTGGAGCATCACCACAGGCTTTTTGAGACGCCTCAGGGTGTTGAAGTATTCGATCCCTTGATTCCAGTCCACGGCCCCGTCTTTATCGTTGTGGAGCAGAAGGAGGGGAGTGGAGACCTTTTCCGCATGATAGACTGGAGAATTTCTCTGGTAGGCTTGGAGGTTGTCCCAGTATCCTCCTTTAAACCGCCCTTGGCTGCTTTCAAAGATGGGCTGATTTGCGGATCCGGTGTTCCAGTAGATGGAACTGTACATGCTGATCATATTGGTCAGGGGAGCTCCGGCCACGGCCGCCTCAAACAGATCGGTCTGGGTGATAAGAAAAGTCGTTTGATAGCCGCCCCAGGAATGACCGTGCAGGCCGATGTTGTTTTTATCCACAATCCCGGTATCGATGGCCGCTTTGATGGCAGGAAGAACACACCACACCGCAGACATCCCTGGATTGTTGATTTTATAGGTGATATCCGGCATCAATACCGCATATCCCCGGCTGGTGTAAACGGATTTGTTGAACCCGTAGGCTCTGGGCATGGAATAATGATGGAGTCTCTGGGAGAGTTCTTCATAGATATACACGACAGTAGGATAGCTTTTTCCTTCCTCGTAGTTGGAAGGAAGGAATAAGGCGCCTTGGAGCTTGTCTCCTTGGTCGCTGGTGTAATCGAGAAGCCGGGTGCCGTCGGACCATAGGAAATTTTCCTGTTGAGGGTTGGCCTCGGTTATTTTTTCTCCCTTTTTGAGAGAAGGGCCTGAGACATAATAATCGGGGTAATCTTTGTGGGTTTCTTTGGTGTAAAGAAAGACATCTTCATCTTTGGCTTTGATGAGTCGGGAGTAGGCGGCATCGTCCCAGAGAAGTCTTTTGGCTCCGGGTTTTCCTTTGTCGATTCGAGCAATCCCGGCTTTTTTGGTCCATTCTCCGTAGGTGGAAAAATAAACAGAGCCAGAAAGGTCTATTCCTTTCTCTTCAGGGTCTAATCGGAAGCGGCGCCTGTATCGGATGTTTTTTTCTTTCCCGTCCACAGTGAGATTGGTTCCTTTCCCTCCGTGGACCGGGATATTCCACACATCCCAGTTGTCATACAGGAGCACCGAAACGCCGTCTTTAACCCACCCTACAGGACGGATGGGAGGTTTTTTGACGTTGTGGTCGTCTTCTTTGTCGATAAAGGAAGTCGGAACGTCTTTGGTGATGTTGAAACTTTTCCCCGAGGCCATCTCATAGGTATAAAAATGGCCGTCTTTATAGTAGAGAAAATGAGTTCCCTCCGGGGAAGCACCGTAAAACCAGCGGTTTTTTTCCAGAGCCAGGCGGCGTTCTCCTGTTTTTAAGTCCACCACATAGATATCCTGGTAGCGCCGGCCGTTGAGGTTTCCCATCAATTCGTACTTTTCTCTATCGATCCCGATACCCCATCTGTGTTCGGGGGCAGGGATCACTCTTCGGACTTTATCGTCAGCCAGGCGGATAAATTTTTTCTCATCAACTCTGTAGGTGGAAAGATAATTGAATTTTTCGTCTCTTTTTTCCTGGACCTGCTGCATGGACTGGAGCCGATTGTCCTTCCAGTGCCAGATAACCAGGTCGGGAAGGTCTTCTTTATCCAATTCTTCTTCAGGAGTTTTTTTCTCTTCCTCTTTTTCTTCTTTGGCGGGAGCCTCTTTTTCTTTCTTTTCTTCTTTTTTCTCTAGTTCATGGATTCCGAATAGAAGACCAGAAAGGTCTTTAGTCCAGAATGGTTTTCGGTGAGGGCTGATGGTCATTCCCTTAGGGAAATGGGAGTCTTCTTGAGGGTTGTAAATCACTTTCTGAGGAGGAGAAGATTTGAGGTCCGTGAATCCGATCACCGAGTAAAGCTTGTTTTCGTAGTTTTCATCTTCTTTTCCTTTGAGTACAGCCAGACCTTCTCCTTCTTCTGTCCAGTTCAGACTCTTGTACACGGCTTCATCTGTGTCTAAAGGAGTGATCACTCCTGTTTTCATGTTGCGGAATTGAACTCCGTTTCCGGTTTTATCCTGGGCGTCGATGATCCAGGCCAGCCAACGGCCTTTTTTATCAAAAGCAAACTCGGAAACATTTCCAAAATTGTACTGCTGTGAGGGAGAGAGTTCATAGAGGAGAAGGTCCGATCCCTCCCATTTTTCCTTTTCTTTTTTTTGGCTTTCTGGAGGATACTTGTGGAAAGCGATCCAGGAAGGATTTTCCCCAGAAAAAGAAAATTGTTTCACCTTCTCAAATTCTTTTTTTTCTCCGGAAGAAAGGTTGACCAGACCGGCTTTGTTATAAGGCTTTTTTTTCTGTTTTTTGAGTTTTTCAGCTTCTTCTTTGGTAGGATATATGGGGTAAGCCACCCATTGGGAATCATGGGAAAACGAAATATTGGAAGAGGAAGGAGCTTTTCCCATAGGAAAGCGGTATTCTTTATCTCCCTTGGTCTCCCGGATCACAAAGGTGCTGTTTCCCTCATTGGGGGAGAGCTGGTAGGCAAACCAGCGTCCGTCGTTAGACAAGACAGGAGTGCGGATGCTTTTCCAATCCAGAATGTCCTGGATGTTCTCTAGGGGGCGGGGTTCAGTGGAATTCTTTTTATCGGCAGCCTCTCCCTGAAAAGGGATGATCCAGAGCATCCCTAAAACACATAGGAGGATGATTATTTTTTTTCTTTCCATGATTCTCTCCTTTGCCTCATATTTATCCTACACCATAAATAAAAAAATCCATATTTATAAATAACACAAAGAGCATGAATGAGTTAAGAGAATTTTTTTAAGAAGTAGGTAAAAAGTGGGCTCGGTCCAGGCCTTTCTCGCTATCACCGTAGCTTTTAAGCTGAAATAAAGACCTGTTTCTTACTGGCTAAGATGAGAAGGAGGTCTTTTATTAGGGGAACGGAGCTTTCTTAGGAACTTCGGCATAATCGAGTTCCGAACCCAGGAGGCTGTGGGGAATGATGTAGGTAGCCAGGAGGATTAGGGAGGCTCCCAGGACCCATTTGCGGGCCGGTTTCCCTCCCCGGCCGGCAATCAAGGCCAAGATCCAGGCTGCCAAAGCTACCAGGGTTTTGGTATCGGTGAGGTCATGACCCAAGGGAAACCCAGACCAGAATTCACCGAAGGCAAAATACTGAACCAGAGGGCCGAAGATAAATCCACCTATAAAGAGAAATCCGGTGGTCCATAAAGCCAGTTTCCGGGGATTGCCTTGAGGATGCAGAGCTTCCAATCCGGCTCGGTTGGAAAAAAGGATGGCCAGGAACATAAGGATAATATGGGGGATGAGAAGAAAAGGAGGAACCGAGCCTTTAAAACGGATGACCACAGGTTGCTTCGGAGGCAGGGTGATTTGTTTCCCATTGCGGGATAAAATCACTTTATAGTCCAATTTTCCCGCCGGAGGCTGGGAAGGAAGGGAGGCTGTCAAAGATTCACCTTTCCTTTTCAGAGGAATAGAGCTCCAGCAATCAGAGGTGGGATGCCTTTTGTAAAGAAGTTTTCCCTTAACTTCCGGATTCTCAACAGTCAGAGAAAGAAGATAATTTTTACCTGTTTCATGACTCCGAAGGAATTTGTATTGAATCAAAGACCCTGCAAACTCGACCTCTCCCCGGATAGGATAGGTAGGTCCAGTCATTCGTTGAAATACGGCGGCCAGGATGGTGATGAGAAAAGCCATCATCCACAGCCGTGTCTTTTTCATTTTCTTTTCTCTATTTAACTCAAAATGGCTAAAAACTCAGAGCTTAGAATCTTTGGATTCATCCATATTAAATAAAATATCACTTAAAGACAAATAATATTTGATGAGCTTTATACCTCCGTTGCTCTTTTCTATGGAGGATTCAGGCTTAAAGGGTTGTATGGATTAGATTCCATTTGGTATAATAAATTGGAATTAAAGGAGGAAAAATGAGGAGAATTTCAATAATCACCGTGATTTCTTTCGCTATTTTTATACTTGGAGGGATGGGTCTCGGTCACGGCGACGAAAAGGCTGTGAAGAGTTATTGGGCCTCTTCTCCTCTAAAGATTGACGGCTCTTATATGGATTGGTCAGGGGCGTCCATGAAGTTTGAAAAAAGTGTAATGGTGGACTATGCATTCATGAATGATGCCAATAATCTTTATGTACTTTTCATTTTCAAGGATAAAAAGTATCTCAGTTCCATTGGTCAAACAGGAATAACGATATGGATCAACAATCAAGGGAAAAAGAAGGAAAAATACGGCATTAAATTTATGAAAGAAAAAATTAAACCGGATAAATTTATTTCTATGTATGAAAACCAGAAAGGCCCTCTTCCCGAAGAAAAGAAAAAAAAGATGCGAAAAAAGCCTTTTTACCTGGTAAATAAAGTGAATGTGATAAATAAGAAAAGCAAATCAAAATCTTCAGAAAAATATTTCAAACCCGCTGTTTACAGGGATAAAAAACAAGGAAATATGTATGTGTATGAATTTGCGATCCCTCTGGAAAGAGTTGCGGAGGTGGCTCCGGGAGTAGGAGCCCAGCCGGGAGAAAAAGTGAAAGTAGGATTTGAGTGGGGAGGAATGACTAAAGAGATGAAAGCGGCTCTGATGAAGCGAAGAGCCATGGCCAGCACCCAAGCGAAGGCTTCGAAAAGAACAGGGGATCCCACGAAAACTCATAGTCGTCAAGGAAGTGGAGGGCCCGGGGATTTTAAAGAAGGAAGAGCAAAGAAGTACTCCTTCTGGATGGATTTGAAGTTAGCTCAGAAGGCTCAAAAATAATATCTTTCTAGAAGAAAGTTACCAGAAACCCTCCAATTACCGCAATGAGAACAGCAGCTACTCTTTCTTTGGTGGCTTTCTCTTTGAGAAAAAGGATTCCCATCACAAAAATAAATATAGTGGTGAGTTGATTCAAAGCAGAGGCTACGGAAGTGAAGGTGAATTTCATCCCTCCCATCCAGGTGATTAGGGCTAGATAACCTCCCAGGAGGGAGCCGGGAAGCATGGGTTTCCAGTTTTTAAGGGTGAAGGTGGATTTCCAAATCGACGGCCCCTTCGGATGGAAAAGAATGACCACTCCTAATATCAGCATTCCTGCCACGCTGCGCACCAATGTGGCCCAGAGAAGAGGGGACCGGTTCAAAAGAGGTTTGATCATCACAATGCTTACAGCCAAAGAAAACATAGCTCCAATTCCTAAAAAAATACCTGTGAGGAGGTCCTTTGGAGAAATTGGAGAGCGGTGATTTTTTTGGGTGATGGTCAAGACGGCTGAGATGATAAGGAGAACTCCCAAAAGCTGAAGAAGGCTCATCCTTTCTCCGATAAAAACAAAAGAAAGGAGGATCACAAAAGGGCTGTAAAAGCAGCTCACAATGGCCGAAAGCCCGGCTCCCAGGCGGTTTAAACTGGCGAACAATAAGGTGTCCGAGATCGCAATCCCTAGGATCCCGCTTAAAATCAGCAGCCCGTAACTTTTCCATGAAACCTGGAGAAAAATGGCTTCATTTACTGCCCACATAGTGAGAGGAAAAACCACACAGGAGAATAAATTTTTAAAGAAATTTAAACCGAGAGGATGGACAGTCCTTCCAGAAACACGAAAAAGGATGATCGCTGAGGCCCAGATAAAGGCTGAGCTGGCAGAAAGGGATTCTCCCAGATAAGAAAAGTTCAGCAATAGTTCTGACAGACGTTCCATTTTATGAGATCAAAATTCCGGTTTTCCCGTGAAATTTGGAATTAGAGTTCAAGTCCTTTCCTTAATTAGAGAATTCCTTTGACAGAATCATTTTTTATAGCAGAGTCCCCAAAGGAGGTCAAATAAGGGAGGAAAAGGGAGAAAAGAGAAATCCTTAGTTTAAGAAAATTGAATTATAAAAGAGTCAATCGTTTTTGCTTTCACCTGAATCAGACTGGTGGGAGTTTTCGGTTTGCTGAGAATTGTTTTTATCAGAATTTTCCTTTGTCTCTTTTTCTTCATTTTTTTCAGGGACCTTTTTCTCTTTGGTTTCTTCTATCTCAACTCCTAATAATTTAGCGGTGCCTTCATATATTTTTTGGTATGAATTTTTGGACTCCTGGAGTTGAGCCAGCTTTTTTCGGGCTTCTTGGATTTCTTTTTCCATTTCAGCATCTAATTTTTCAACCATTTTTTTGGCCTCTTCCATAGCTTTTCTGTAAACTTCCTCTTCTTCTTTTTTTAAGGACATGCTTTTCTCCTTTCTTTACATAATCTTACTTCCCCTGAAATGAGAGCGTCAATCACCTTTTAAGGGGATATTTGATTTCTTTGTAGAAAAGATGAGGACCCATTAAATGGATATTGCAGTTTGAGAGGAGCTTAGATAAAATACAGTCAGTCTATTTTTTTAAAAAGAGGTGTTTATGTCTAAAATCAAATCCTTTCTTTGGGGTGGGATGTGTTTTTGTGTTTTTACGGCATTCATTTTATTGGTTTTTTCCCCGTTTGGATGCAAAACCTATGAGTCTTTAAGTAAAGAAAGAAAGAATTCAGTAGAGGGAGGATTGCTCAAAGCGGTCTATTTTAAGGGAGAACGAAGGAAGGAGATGTCTCTCTCTCAGCGCATGGAGTATTATAATGTCCCTGGAGTCAGCATTGCGGTCCTGGATAAATATAAACTGGAATGGGCCCAAGGATATGGTTACAAAAGCACAAACAATGATGATCCGGTGACCCGGGACTCTCTTTTCCAAGCCGGAGCTCTCAGTCAAGCTGTTTCTGCATTGGGATTTCTGGGGGTCCTGGAAAAAAGAGAAGAAAGTTTAGAGGAAAATGTCAATCATCTATTGAAATCGTGGAAACTTCCTGGAGTCCGGGGAGGAAAGGTGACCCCGAAGGACTTGTTAACCCACAGTGCGGGTCTCAATGCGATCCGGTATGAAGGATATCTTAAAGGAAAGGATCTCCCTTCCATTCAGCAGGTTTTAACCGGTGAAAAACCAGCTCATTCTCCACCTGTCCGAATCCAGAGCTCACCAGGCTCTGAAGTCCGGTATTCAGAGGGGGGGTATGCGGTTCTCCAGTTGATGTTGAAGGATTTAGAAGGGAT
>JAGXKI010000024.1 GCA_018335295.1 bacterium
AATCTGTTTTATATCTTTTGTGTATTCTGATTTCAAGGTCTCATTTTGATTTTTCTTTTTTCCCTAGTATAATTTTTGCGATGAGCAGTCCAGCTTTTGAACCTTCCTACATACAGACTTACCGGCAAGGATTCCTCTATGAAAAAATCAAAAAGGCCTATCGGTTAATACAGGAATGTTCCCTGTGCCCCCGAAATTGTGGAGTCAATCGGTTCCAGGAAAAAAACGGATTCTGTCAAGCAGGGTACTGGCCGGAAGTTTCTTCCTGTGCTCCTCATTTTGGGGAGGAAAGACCTTTAGTGGGCTCCCACGGGTCAGGGACCATTTTTATGACTCACTGCAACCTGAAATGCCTTTACTGCCAGAACTATCCCATCAGCCACAAGGGAGAAGGAGAGGAAATATCCTTTGACAAATTGAGTCAGATGATGCTTCATCTGCAAAATTTGGGATGCCACAACATCAATTTTGTCTCTCCTTCTCACTATGTGCCCCAGATACTCAAATCCCTTCCTCCTGCCATTGAAAAGGGCCTCTCGGTCCCTCTCGTTTTCAACACAGGGGGATATGATGCATTTGAAACCTTGAAGCTCCTGGAGGGAGTTTTCGATATCTACATGCCTGATTTCAAGTACGCTGAGAGCCGTGCAGCTGAAAGATGCTCGGGGGCCTCAGATTACCCTCAAGTAGCCAGGATGGCTCTCAAAGAAATGTTCCGTCAAGTAGGGGATCTCTATGTTGATGACAGGGGTGTGGCTGTGAAAGGTCTTCTGGTTCGCCATCTGGTCCTTCCCCAAGAACTGGCGCACACACCCAAAATTATGCATTTTCTGTCCACTGAAATTTCTAAAAACACTTATGTGAACATTATGGATCAATACTATCCTTGCGGAAATATTCCCTCTGGTTCTCCCCTTCAACGAAGAATCAGCCGCAGAGAATTTAAACAGGCTGTGGAATCGGCCCAAAAAGAAGGACTCTCCCGGCTGGATAAAAAACATTTCCGTCTGTTTTAAAAATAGGGAAATTGAATTCATTCACTCTTGTTGAGTGAAGGATTCCAGGGTGAAATTTCTGTAATGGTCGATGATATCTTGAATCAGTGTGTCCTGCTGGATGTTTAAAACTTCGGAGGCCTCAATGTCTCCCAAAAAAGGCTCTTCCCACTCTTTTTTCAAACTTCTTTTTTCATTCCGTCCCTTCAGCCTCAGTTTTAGTTTCATCTCCGGTGAATTCTTAGGGAGATAGATGATATACTGGAAATTATCGACCCGAGAGCGGGGAAAATTTATCTGGAAAAGAATTGATTTTCCTTTATCTCGTTTATATTTGGTCTTCACTCCATAATCCTTAAATTCTTCTTCTAAAGATTCAAAGGCAGGCTCAGCGATAAACTCGCAAAAATGATCAAAATTTTGAAGAGTTTCTTTCTTGCAGTTTTCCAAAATGGCAAATTCTTCGAAAACTTCGGATAATTGCTTTTTCCAATCTTTTTCCATCAAGACCTCGACCAAATAGGATTGATAATATTTTATCACAATCAAAAGGAATGGTTAAGCAGGACACCAAGTTTTTCATCAGTCCGAAAATAGCTATTTTCATTTGTTGAGGGTGGCGGAGCCGCCATGGGCAATTAGCTTATTGAAGATCGTTTCTCTGACCGAATCATAACCAATCATATCTATGGAATCAGCGCTGAGAACAGAAATATTTCCTAAAGGTCTCCATTCCTTTTCATATTCTTTAAGGAAAAGAGCCAGCCCCTGCGGAGCACAGAGGGCCGCTAGATGGGTCACTCCGGAATCATTTCCCAGGTAAAAACAGGCTTGACTGATAAGACTGGAGAGGCCAAAAAGGGAAGGGTTTCGCAGCCAAACCCATGATGAAGGCAGGGGAGACTCGTGGATCTGGGATTCCAGTCTCTCCTCAGCGGGACCCGTGACCAAGATCCCCTTTATCCTGTGGTGAGTTAAATCTTGGATAAGACGAAGAAAACGGGGCCACGGCCAGCATTTCCGGGGGCTTCCACTCCCCGGGTGAACCACCACAAAAGGGGAGAAGGATGAGACAAATCGGGAAGGAAGAAGATTCAAACTTTCCTTTTTCTCTCTCCTTCCGAGTGGAAGCTTCTGGTATTGATTGAACCAACAGAGAGAAGGCTTCTTTCCTTGTAGACATTCCACCGTCTTATCAAAGAAAAAACGGCTCACCCTCTTTGGCTGCGAGGAGTCGTAAACAAAAAAATAGCTTTCCTTGGGAGTGAGGAAAGAAGATTCTTTTATCCGAGCCGTCCTGAGGCTCTGAAACCATCCCATCATCCAGGAATATTTGTGTATCCATTTTCTTACCTGGAGGCTTTCCTCCGGGGATTGAGAAAATAAAGGACGAAGCCTTCTGTCCTCTGCTGATAAAAGTTCATCCACCACTCCCGTCTTTTCTAGAAGAGATCCGTATTCCTTCCGGCCCACCAGAGTGATCCAGCAGGAAGAGAGGTGATTTCGGAGCCAATAAATGGAAGGAAAGGTTACCAGCAAATCTCCCAGACTTCCCCACCGGAACAGGAGGATGTTTTTCATTTTTTATGACTCTTTTTGCACTGCTTCAGCCAATTTTTCCCCCAGTTTCTCCGCTTGATGAAGGTCCTCTTTGGTAGGACTCCCCACAAACTCCAGAGTCTCCAACCATTCCCATTTTAAAGGTTCAACAATTTTTTTCAGGTTTCTCAGAGCCCCTCCACTCCATCCATAACTCCCAAAATAGGCGCCTTTCTTGTAGCGGATATGTTTGAGAGCGGCCATGTGCATCACACCGGCCACAGGAGGAAACAGGGAGACTTCATAAGTGGGAGCTCCTACCATCACTCCTTTTTGAGTCCAGATAGAAGGGAGAATGTAGCTTACATGAGTGCGGGCAGCATCAAAAATCTGCACGGGAACTCCTCTCTGAGAAATCCCCTGAGCCACAGCGTTCAGGGCCAACTCGGTGTTTCCATACATAGAGCCGTAGATCAAAGAGATGCCCGGCTCGGTTTCTCCGGAAGCATATTCGGCCCACTTCTTGTACAGAGACACGATTTGACCCGGGTCTTTCCGCCAGATAAGTCCATGAGAGGGAGCGATGACCTCTACAGGCACATCTTGAAGCTTTTCAATGGCTTTCAACACCGGAGCACTGAAACTGGCCACTATATTTGAATAATAACGGAGAGCTTCTTTTTTATAAAATTCAAAATTTTTGCATTCATCATCAAAAATAGCTCCTCCGATAGCTCCATAAGATCCGAACGCATCACAAGAGAAAAGGATGCGGTGGGAGGTTTCATAGGTCATTATGGTCTCTGGCCAGTGAACAAAAGGAGTGGAAAAAAATTTCAGGGTTCTTTTTCCCAGGTTGAGGGTATCGCCCTCTTTCACCACCTTGATATTTTCCTTTATCGAAAAAAAATCTTCCAACATCTGCCTGGTTTTCTCAGACCCCACCAGAGTCACATGAGGAGCAATCCTTCTCAAAGTCCTCAAAAGACCTGAATGGTCGGGCTCCATATGGTTGACGACCACATAATCGATTTGAGACAGGTCTGTCAGTTCATTAATCTGATCAAAGTACTCATCCCCTTTAAATGATTTCGTTAAGTCAATGATGGCCGTTTTCTCATCATCGATGAAATAAGAATTATAAGAAACTCCCTCTTGAGTTATAGGCCACAATCCTTCAAAAAGGTCGGTGGTTCTATCGTTAACCCCAATCCAATACACTCCCTCTTTGATTTGAATCGCTGTCATAATCTCTCCTCCTTCATCTTTTTGTTTTCATTTTACGAAGGATCCCCCCTCTTTTCAACTCACTCCCCCACTCGAATTACCCTTTCAAAAATCTTCTGTGAGTTCCTCTGATGGACCTCCTACTCACTTTTCTCGCCCATCTCGCCTTTCTCGCTTAATCAAATCCATCCTTTGATAGGACCTATCCAAAAAAATATTATCCCTCTCGCCAAAAGAGGCTTCCCGTTTCTTATTTACAATTCTCAAGGTTTATGATAATTAATACGGAAATAATGACCGCCTCGGCAAGGAGATAAAATGGGAAAGTTAACACAAGATCAACGAGGAAGCTGGGGCTCCAAACTCGCTTTCATCTATGCCGCTTCGGGCTCAGCCATCGGGTTGGGGAGTATCTGGCGCTTTCCCTTGATGGTGGGCAAAAACGGGGGAGCTGTATTCGTTTTGGCCTATATCCTGGCTGTCATTTTTATAGGATTCACGGTGATGCTGGCTGAATTCACCCTCGGCCGGCATACCCGTAAAAATCCAGTGGGAGCTTACAAAGCCGTAAGACCCCATAGTCATTGGAAATTAGCGGGTTATCTGGGAGTCATAGGAGCTACCTGCATCCTTTCCTACTACGGAGTTGTGGCGGGATGGGCTTTTGGGTATTTTTATAAGACCCTCGGGGGAGTATTCAAGGGAAACATCACCTGGCAGGTCTCGGACCAAATCTTTAAAAATTTTGCTTCCAACACTCCTGAAATTCTGTTCTGCCTTTTTGTGATCATCGCCATCACCACCTTTGTGATCTCCAAAGGAGTGGAAGGAGGGATCGAACGGTGGTCCAAAATCCTCATGCCGGTTTTGTTCACCTTGATCATCCTGCTGGCTGTCCGGGCGGTTACCCTTCCTGGAGCAGATACAGGACTGTCTTTTTATCTTAAGCCGGACTTCTCTAAACTCACTCCCAAGGTTCTGTTCTTTGCCGTGGGACAAGCTTTTTTCTCTCTCAGTGTGGGAGTGGGGACCATGATCACCTATGCCAGCTATCTATCCAAAAAGGATAACCTGGTCTCTTCAGCCGGCTGGGTATGTTTTTCCACCACTCTGGTGGCTCTTCTCACCGGAATCATCATCTTCCCCACCCTGTTTGCCACTCCCGGAATAAACCCTGGTGACTTTGAGATCAGCTTGGGATTGATGTTCCAGGTCTTCCCCATCATCATCTCTAAACTTCCGGGGGGATTCATATTCGGGATGTTCTTTTTCTTTCTCATCTTGGTGGCTGCTTTAACCTCCACTATTTCCATGCTGGAGGTTCCAGTGGCTTATTTTGTCGACGAAAGAGGATGGTCCCGAAAGAAAGCCACCTTCCTGGTGGGACTTTTCTGTTTTGGCCTGGGCATTCCTTCCGGATTATCAGTGGGAGGAGTTAAGCTTTTCACCAAGTTGAATTTTATGACCAACATGGATATCATCTTCGGCAACATCGTCCTGGCCCTGGGAGGGCTCCTCATCAGTTTGTTTTTGGCCTATGTGTGGAAAGTCAAAAACGCTCTGAAAGAAATTTCTTTCGGGAACCGCCGATTCAAACTGAAACCGCTGTGGGTATTCGACATAAAATTCCTGGCACCAGTGGCCATCCTCATCATCCTCATCTTTATAAGGACTCTCACCGGATAATTAACCTAAAAAAATAGAAAAAAATAGGGTCGTGTCTTACATTATGACATTTTTCCCTGAAATTGTTTCGAAAAGAACTGGTTTGATGAAATTTGAGGCGGTCATTATAAAGCGAGAAAGGCTAGAAATGCGAGAAAAGTTAGAGAGAAAGGTCTGATTTAATTCAAATAATTTTGACTTTTGACTTTTTATTTTTGAATTATTTCCTAGGTTGAGGGTGGCGGAGCCTCCATGAAAAATCATTTGGAAAATCGAGGGGAGAAGAACACTTTTCAAATAGCGATCCGGTCACGCAAAGTATAGGAAAAGCGATAAAGACCATCTGGGCGAGAAAGATATTATTTACAATACTCTGTCTTTATGTTAATTAATACGGGATAAATGACCGTCTCGGGAAGGAGATAAAAATGGGAGAGAGCATCACCGATCCAAGAGGAACTTGGGGCTCTAAACTCGCATTCATATTTGCCGCCTCAGGTTCAGCCATCGGCTTGGGAAGCATGTGGCGGTTTCCTTTAATGGTGGGAAAAAACGGAGGGGCCGTATTTGTTTTCACATACATCATCTCTGTTTTTTTTATCGGCTTCACCATTATGCTGGCCGAGCTCACGTTGGGGCGCCGCACACAAAAAAATCCAGTGGGGGTTTTCCAAACCATCAAACCCGGGTCTTCCTGGAAATATGCGGGGTATGTGGCTCTCGTCACCTGTGTGTGCATCCTTTCCTATTACGGTGTGATTGCCGGATGGGCTTTTGGTTACTTCTATAAAACCATCGGGGGAATGTTCAGAGGAAATATAACCTGGGATATCTCAGATACTATTTTCAAGAACTTTGCCTCCAATCCTTTGGAAATCGTATTCTGCATTTTCATCATCATGGCCATCACCACCTTCGTTATTTCCAAAGGAGTGCAAGGAGGGATCGAACGGTGGTCCAAAATCCTCATGCCGGTGCTTTTTGCTCTGATCCTCTTTCTGGCCATCCGAGCCATCACTTTAGGAGGAGCCCAAACCGGTATTTCTTACTATCTCCTCCCTGACCTTTCCAAGATGGATCCCAATGTATTTTTCTTCGGGGTAGGTCAGGCTTTTTATTCGTTAAGTCTGGGAATGGGGATCATGATGACCTACGGGAGTTATATCGGCAAAAGGGATAATCTGGTCACTTCGGCTGGTTGGGTCTGTTTTTCCACCACGTTAGTGGCTTTTTTGACCGGAATCATCATCTTCCCTGCCTTATTCGCTACCCCGGGCATCAATCCCGGCGAATTTGAAGTCAGCACAGGGCTTATGTTTCAAGTCTTTCCCATTGTCATTTCTAAAATACCCGGAGGTTATCTTTTCGGCATCCTCTTCTTCTTTCTCCTTCTGGTGGCCGCCTTAACCTCCACTATTTCTCTCTTGGAAGTTCCTGTGGCCTACTTTATCGATGAGAAAAGATGGCCCCGGAAAAAGGCCGCTCTTCTGGTGGGAATAGTGACTTTCGCTCTAGCTATTCCTTCCGGTCTTTCGGTGGGAGGAGTTAAATTTCTTACAAACTGGAAATTCTTAATCAGTATGGATCTGGTATTTGGCAACATCATGTTGGCTGTGGGAGGACTTATTGTTTGTGTGTTTTTGGTGTATTTATGGCGGACCCAAAACGCTCTCCAGGAAATTTCTTTAGGAAGCCGTGGGTTCAAACTCAAATCTTTGTGGGTTTTCAATATTAAATTTTTGGCTCCCGTGGTGATCATCATTATTCTTTTCTTTAAAATTTTCAATGCGATCTCTTGATGTCAAAAACCATCCATTTTTTTATTTCTGAATGAAAAAGAAGAAAAAAACACTGACCTTCATCGTTAAGTTCATTTTCAGTGCTTCCATCCTGGCTTTCATCCTCACTTATAAAACCTCCCTTCAAGGTATCCTGGAGGTTCTTGGAGGAGTCAACCTTTTCTGGCTGATAATCTCCTTTTCTCTCCATTCTCTGGGTCTTTTGATCAGTGCCGTCCGTTGGAAAATCCTTATCCAGGCTCATGGGGAAAAAGCTCCTCTTGGTTTTCTCGTCCAATCCTATCTTGTAGGAAACTTTTTCAACAATTTTCTCCCCACCCGCATCGGAGGAGATGTGGTGCGCATGTGGGACGGCTCTCGCTACTCCCAAACCTTAGTCCGGTCTTCAGCGATCATCTTGGTGGAACGGTGGACAGGGATGTCTGTTCTTCTTTTGTTCGCAGTCCTGGCCTCTCTCATCCGGATGGATATGGCCCAGAAAATCCCGATCATCTGGGTCTCTTTGCTGCTGGGGTCAGCCGGGATTCTTTTGTCCTTGACCATCCTGTTTCCTTTCACCGGAAAGTGGCTGCAGCTGATTCCAGAAAAGGGGTTTCTGGCCCGGGTGAAGGAAAAAATTTTCAATTTTCGAGAAACCATTTTTGTCTATAAAAACAAACCGATCTTTTTCTCAAAAGCCCTTTTTTGGGCGTTCCTCCTTCAAGTGAATGTCATCCTGCATTATTTCCTGATCGGAAAGGCTCTGGGACTCTCCATTCACTTCCTGGACTATTTTATTTTCATTCCCATTGTTTATCTCATCCTGATTATCCCGGTTACCATCAATGGGTTAGGACTGAGAGAGGGCTCCTACATAGAAATATTCAGTTTTTATGGAATCCTTCCTCAAACAGCTTTTTCTTTCTCTATCATTGATGTGGCTTTTGGCTTGATCATCGGGATTGCCGGAGGTATTATTTACACCCTGCGAAAATGAAAAAGCTAAGGGGTAAAAAGCATCTGTTTATTTTTATTTTATCAGGAGTCCTGATAACTCTTCTCCCTCCACACTCTTTTCTCCAACAGGATGCCTCTGATTATGAAAAACGGTTGAAACGAATCTCCCAGCAGATTGAACAGGTGAAAGCCAAGATAAAAAAACAAGAGGAGAAAAAATCATCGGTCCTCTCACGGCTGGCTACAGTGAGTTTCCAAAAAAAATTAATCCAGAATCAAATTTCCCTTCAGCAGGTCAAACTGAAAAAGGCCAACGAAGAACTCCAAACTGTTCAGCAAAGAATCGATCATCTCAATTCTCAAATGGAAAAAGAGAAGAATTCTATAAAAAAAATTCTGGTCTGCCTTTATAAATTTGGCAAACCCAGTTTTTTTGACTACATGCTCCGTGCCGAAGAGGTTGAATCCCTGTTTGCCGAAAGCAAATACCTTTCTCTTTTAGCCCAGTATCAAGAAAACATCATTTCGGATTACATAGAAATCTTAGAAAATCTAAAGGAAACCAAAGAAAAACAAAAAACTCTCAAAAAAGAGATCCATCAACTCCTCTCTCAAGCAGAACAAAAACGAAAGGCTCTTCGGGCTCAGGAAAGAAAACACAGAGCTCTGGTTCGGAAAATTGAACAAGACAAACGGGTTCATCAAAAAACCCTCCAAGAACTCAAGAGGAGGGCTGAACAACTTCAAATTTTGATCGAAAAACTGATCAATGAAAATGTTTCTCTTCCTTTCAACATCATCCCTCTTTATGAAAAAAAAGGAAAACTCCTCTGGCCCCTGGAGGGTCAAGTGGTATCTAAGTTTGGGCTTCACCGACATCCCCGATTCAGCACCATCACGAGGAATAAAGGGATTGAAATCTCTCCTTCCCAGGACAAACCCATCATTAAAGCGGTTCACCCTGGAATGGTTGTTTATGAAGATTATTTTCATGGGTACGGAAATTTGATCATCGTGGACCACGGATTGAGTTATTATTCCTTATACGGACATTGCTCGGATTTTCTTGTGAATAAAGGAGATGTGGTGAATAAAGGAGAACCCATCGCTGTGGTGGGAGAACTCAGTTCTTTAAAAGGAACCACCCTTTATTTTGAACTCCGGTTCAAGTCTAAACCCATGGATCCCTTGAAATGGCTAAAAAAAAGATGATAGAATGATTTTTCAAGAAAAAGATGAGATTAAAAGGACTAAAGCTGTTTTTGCCGATTGGGGTGTGTGTCCTTCTCCTTTTTTCAATCCTCCAAACTGACTTTCTCTCCGGAATTTCTCTGGCTTCGGCTCCTCAAAAAAGTTTCCATATGGTGGAAGCAGTGATTCAATTGATCCGAAACGACTATGTGGAAAAACCCAATCCTTCTCAAACCATGGCCGGAGCTTTCAGGGGAATAGCCAATTCTTTGGATCCGCTTTCCTGCTATTTAACTCCCCAAAATGTCGCCCAATACCAAAAAGAAACTCCTCTCCAGGAAACAGGGTTAATTCTTTATAAAACCCCCGACACTTTTCCTCAAGTGATCGGGATTAAAGAAAACTCACCAGCCCAAAAAAAGGACATTCAAATTGGGGATTTTATCAGCTCCATCGATAATCAATCCACACTTCACAAAGGCATGATCGAAGTCAATCTCCTTATGAAGGAGAAAATAAAGGAAGAATCCGAAGCCCCCGTGAACTTGAAAATTCTGCGGGAAGGAAAATCTCATAAAATCAAGGTGAAACGAAAACTCCTTAACTCCAGACCTTTTTCCTATGTTTCCTCCGAAGGGACGAGCGGGATTCTCAAAATACACAACCTCTATCCTTCTTGTGTTCAGAAAATAAGGGATCAAGTGTTAAGTGAAATAAAGGGAAAGAGAAAACCCCTGATTCTGGACCTGCGAAATTGTTATCAAGGTCATTTCACAGAAGCTCAAAAACTCATCAATCTGTTTATCCGGTCAGACAATATAGGGTATCTATCCAAAAAGAATGGAGAAAAAGAAAGCCTTTCCTGTCCTCGAACCCCTGAATTAAAAAAAATACCGTTGAGGGTCTGGATCAACCAGGCTACTTTCGGGCCGGCTGAAGCGGCAGCCGGAGTGTTAAAAGATAAAAAAAGAGCCAAACTGGTGGGGTTTCCTTCGTTAGGTTTAGCCGCCAGATTAAGGCTTTATTCTCTGGAAGATGGAAGCGGTGTTATCCTTGTTTCCCGTCTTTTTCACCTTCCTTCGGGAAAAATCATATGGGAAGAGGGTATCCAGCCGGGTATAAAAATCAAAGGAAAAGATCAAAGCACCGAAGCTTTCCTCCAAAAAACTCTCTCCACTTCGCCTGAAACTTAACTGATGCAGATAGCCATCCCTCCTTGGGGGAAACGAACAAAGCTTCATAAATCTTTTTCCCCAATCTACCTTATATTGATATCCCTAGCTGTTTTCTCCATTTTGAGTTTGGATTATATTCAATGGAGAAAAAAAAGTGTGGGTTCGAAGCCCCCTCAAACAGAACAAGGGAAAAGCACATCCACGGATGAAAATGCTCTGCATACAACCCTTCTGCAGAAATTGTCCCAATCCAAAATTTCCTCTGAATCCATCCATACGTTCAAAGATAAACAAGGAATTTATCATCTGCTGATTGAAATTTCCCTTAAAAAATTCAACCACATTCAATCTTTCCTGGAAAAGGAACTCCACAAAAAAGGAGCCTCTATTCTTCACCAGGAAAAACAAATAACCAAAGACAAAACTTTTTATCTTTGGCAGATAAAGGGAAAGAAGGGGGAAAGACTGGCCCTGCTTTTTTCCTGTAAGAAAGAAAAGCCCATTCCTCCAGCAAAGCCTCAGAATAAAGTTTCCTTAATCATGGATGACATGGGTTACAGCCTCAAGGCCATCTATGATATCTGCGCTCTCAAGGTTCCCATCACGGTCTCCATCCTCCCTTACAGTCCGGTAGCCCAGGAAACCGCTCATATCGCCCACCAAAATAATCTGGAGGTCATCCTTCACCTTCCTCTTGAGGCTATCAATGCCCGAGAAAATGACAATCATATGAAGGGTATCATCCACTCCCAGATGAAGCCTCAGGAAATCATCCGAACTGTGGACTCATGTCTCCAGCAACTTCCCTATATCAAAGGAGTTAATAATCATATGGGTTCCAAAATAACTCCGAATCCCTCCTTCATGCGCACAATACTGGAAAGGCTTAAAGGAAAAAACCTTTATTTTATCGACAGCATGACCACCGGGGACTCAGTGGCTTACAGAATGGCCCAATCCATGGACATCTCATCTGCTTACCGTCAGGTGTTTCTGGACACTCAAAAAGATAAGGATTCCATAAAAGAAAAACTCCTTGAGCTTTTCCGGTTGGCCCAAAAACGAGGAAAGGCTGTGGGGATCTGTCATCCCTTTGAGGAAACCTTGAGGGTCCTTAAAGAAAACCTCCCTTTGACAAAAAGATACGGGATTAAACCTGTTTTTGCCTCCCAGATTGTGGAATAAAATTTAAAAGAAGGGGACGGACCGGACCCGGTCCGTCCCCTTCTTTTCTTCTTTCTAGGGTTATCCTACCAACTAGGGTTATCCTACCAAAGTCAAACGGTCTATCGTCCAAAACACTCCTAAATCAAACAGAATCAAAAGGACAAACAGAATGGATTGGAGAAAAACTTTCCCTCGAAGCTTTTCCCATCCATAATTCATCATTTGGACTATGACAAAAATCTCCAGGGCAAACGGAAGAAATCCAAAATACCCAAACACGGGCATCTGGAAAATCCTTCCAAAATTCAAATAAGGAATGGAATACTCCCAATGAGACCCGGACCAGAAATTCCAGAATTCCCAGAAAAATCCCGCTGCCAAGCCGGCCATGAGCCAGCTCCAGAAGCGGTCCCAGTTTCTTTGGGCTATATCCTTTATGAATGTTGGATTCCCCAACCAGTAGTTTACAGGCTCCAAAAGAAACACAAAACAAAGCCACACCAAAGGAAAAAAGAGGAGAGGCCATATCAAAGGCAGGAAAATACAGACCACTCCCAAAAACAAACTTCCCCAGAGTAAGAGTGGAGTGATATTCAACCTGAAAAGACTCATCCTTTTTCCTTTGAAGAGGTTCCCGAAAAACCGGGAAAGCTCCATCAAAGCAGGAATAACTGTGGCAAAAGCGACAAAATAACCGAACCATCTTAAAGGGGTATTCAAAGGAAGGTTATGATAGCTCCAGTTATTGATTCGGAGATTAAAAAGTTCGAAAAGGAGCCAAACAGTGACTGAAAGGAATGCATAAAAGAAAAAACCTTTTCCATAATCATAAATCAACGAAGAACGGCTCATCCTGAAATTCACACTGTCCATGATCAAAATAAAAGACCACCAGGCTAAACTGTAATACCAAGTCTTGATAAAGGTATACTGAAAGATAATAAGAACAGAGGCTCCCAGGAGGATGATTAGACCGAGGAAAAGGTTCAACCGTAAAAATTTTTCTTTCATCGGTTTTCAGAATACATAAATTTGAATCCAAAATCAAAAACCCTAATAATTGGGGGAAGTTTACTTATTTCCCTTCTATGATTGGAATCTTTTTATTATTTTGACATATCGATAAACCAGACAAACTCAATGGCTGTTTTCGAACTAATTCCCCATGGCGACCTCACCAGGGAAAACAGTGTAAGTAACCGATGAAATCGTGGGTTCATCACGGCAATCATCACTTTCTCTCATCCCCGCAAAGGCATGTGCCCGCGAAAACGGGTGCGGGAATCCAGAATATAAGATGAATTCAATGTCTATTTCTAGGTAATTTCTGGGGAAAATGTCATAATGTAAGATATGATTCCCTTTTCTGTTAGAACAACTTCGGGTTGCATAATCCTTTTTTATCCATTATATTTGTTTTTATGAGGAGGAACTTAATGAAAAAAACACTTGTGGCTATAATCATAGTGATGATCCCCCTATTCATTACCTTTTTCCAGATTGGCTGCTCCCAAGGTCCCTCTCCCGAAGAACTGAAAAACGCCATAAAACTCACCGATATACAAACAAAGTGGGTCTCCAAGGAGTATCAACCCTGGCCTCCCAAATTGGTGTTGGTTCCCGCTATTTCCTTCAAGGTTAAAAATGTTTCTGATTTCCCTCTGACCTACGTCAATTTCAATGCCGTGTTCAGACTGAAAGGAGAACGTGAAAACCTGGGAGACAACTTTATGGCGGCCATTCGGGGAGAACCTGTCAAGCCTGGAGAAAAAAGCGAAAAAATTCTCCTGAAAAGCAACTTTGGAGTGGAAGGAAATTCCGTGGAGCACTTTCAAAACAACCCCCAGTGGAAAACGGCTATAGGGGAAGTCTTCGCTCAATCCCAAGGATCCCGTTACGTAAAGCTGGGCGAATGGGAAATTTCCAGGAAAATCGCTTTCGAGCCTCCGGAACCGGTAGGAGAAAGAAAGAAAAAGGAAGAAAAAAAGAAATAGATTCCCGAATAATCCAGGTTAAGAAACATATTCCCAAGGTTTGGAAATTTTAATCTTGACATAGTTTTTTTCTCTTAATTCCTGAAGAAATTGTTGCATTTTCTTCTCTCTTTTCTGATTGAATAATTTCTCTTCAATCTTTTTTCTCACTTCATCAAAAGGTTTCACTCTTTTCTCTTTTTTCCCTTTCAGTTTATACAGGTACCATCCATTCTGGATTTTTATCCAGGGAGTACGTTCTCCTACTTCTAATTTTTCCACAGCCTTCTCCAGGTTTTCAGCTAATTCACCCTTCTTAAAAGTGCCTAAAGAGCCTTGGGACTTTTTTTCAGGACCTTCTCCATACTCAGAGGCCACCTGGGCAAACTTTTCTCCCGAGTCTAGTTTTTCCAGGATGTCTTTCTTCTTCTTTTCCACTTCTTCCTTACTTTTATCCTGGGAGGAGACATAGATGGCACTCAACTCATATTCCTCTGGTTCTACAAATTCTTCCTTGTGCTGGTTGTAGTACTCCACCAGGTCAGAATCATCGACAGAAATATCTCTCACCACCTCTGAAAAAATGACCGCTTGCTTCATCTGATTCCTTTCAATCTGCTCTTTCCAATCCTCAAAGTTAATCCCTTGCTGTCGCATGAGCTGCTTCAGTTTTTCATCCGACTCGATGGCGTTTTCCTTCTTGATGTTTTCGATGGTCCTACGGACTTGTTCGCTCACATCCATATCTCTTTTTTTCGCTTCTTGAAAAAGCAAAAGATCGGTGATCATGCTCTCCAACAAATTCTTTTTCAAATTATCATACCGCTGGGTAAATTCTTCTCCTTCATACTGCGACCGAAGGTTTTGATACTGCTTTTCAAATTCCTTTCTGTATTCAGACAAAGTGATAACGTCATCATTCACTACAGCCACGATAGCCTCAATGACTTCTCCTCCACTGAGAAACACAGCTGTGCACAAAATAAAGATGGTTAGGAGACAAATTTTTGGTTTGTTCATGAGTGATTCCTTTGATAAGGGAAAGTTAAATGTTCTGGATAATAATCCCAGTTCATCTCTTTTTTGAGTTTTTGGACGTGTCGAGAAACAATTTGTTTGATTTTTCGCTTCATAATGGTGAGTTCTATAGAAGATCGAACTTCATCCACAGCCATAAGCTGGGGTGGATATTTTTTATCCAGCCGAAAAATATGAAAGCCGTAAATGGATTTGACCACCGGGCTTATTTCTTTTTCATCCAAAGAAAATATTACTTTTTCCATGGTGAACGGAAGTTGTCCCATTTCAAACATTCCCATCCTCCCCCCTCTGGAAGCTTCAGCTCCCTTGGAAATTTCTTGAGCCAGCCTCCTGAATTCTTCCTGAGTTGAGTCTTTCAATTGTTCTCTAATCTCTATAGCTTTATCCTCGGTCTTGACCAAAATCTGACTCACCTCCACCTGTTCGGGACGGAGAAATTTTCGTTTATTCTGTTCATAGTATTCTTCAATCTCCTCTTTTTTGACCTGCAAATCTTTAACCAGTTTAGAAGTATACTTCTTTGTCAGCAAGTCCTCATAGAGGAGCTGCTTTTCCTCCAAAGAAAGCTCCTTATCCTTCTGCGGAAAATCATCCCGTAATCTCACCAGGTGATCCTTCTTCTCCTTAGATGATAAAGATATCTCATTTGACCGAGCGGCTTCCAAAAGTATCTTCTCCTCGATAAAATTATTAAAGATTCGGCTTAAAGAAAGAGAGGATAGATTTTGATAATCTTCTCCGACATTGAGTTGGAGGTGCTTTTCAAAATCTGCATTCCGGTATTCAGAGTCCTGGACCTTAAGAATAACAGCGTTACTCTTCTGGGAATCGGTCTGAGCTGCTTCAGAGACACCTTTCCGTTCATCCTGAGTCTGACAGTGCCCCAGGTGTAACAAGGCTAAAAGGAGGCACCACCCTACATTGAAGTATTTTTTTTTTCAACATCCTTCATCTTTTTTTATTCCAAATCATTATATTACACTTGGATAACTCCTTCAAGATAGAGATGGTTTCATCCATGATCTGTGTGGGATCCTCTCTCTGGAGATAAAGGCTCAAAACTCCCTGCGGAGTTATCGAACCCGAACGCTTTTTTATAAGACGGGTCATGGTTTGGACATCGGCGGAAGAAGAGGGGAAAAATTTAAATATCACTCTTTTTCCCACCCGGTCAATAGCCTTGATTTTCAATTTTTGAGCCAAAAACTTGACCACTCCATAGCGGAGGAGCCTTTCCACACTGGGGGGAAGGGGTCCATATCTGTCTTCGATTTCCTTTCGGATCCCCTCGATCTCTGATAATTCCTCAATAGAGGAGACTCTTTTGTACAGACTGAGTCTGAGATTGATTTGAGGCAAGTATTTTTCGGGAATTCTTATATCCACCTTTAAATTGATCTCACTTTTAACCTTTTCAGTTTTTTCGCCTTTGAATTCTTTTATGGTCTGGTCCAGAAGATGCATGTAATAATCATATCCCACCGCTTCGATGTATCCGTGTTGTTGGGAGCCGAAAAAATTTCCCGCTCCTCTTATCTCTAAGTCCTTGGCCGCTAAACGAAACCCGGCTCCCAGTTCAGTAAATTCCTGTAAAGCTCTGAGCCTTTCCTTGGCCGTCCCGGTTAACTCAGTAAAAGGAGGAACCAAAAGATAAGCCACCGCTTGACGGGAAGACCGTCCCACTCGACCTCGAAGTTGGTAAAGCTGAGCCAGTCCAAAACGATCCGCTCGGTTGACAATGAGAGTGTTGACCAACGGAATGTCAATGCCGTTTTCAATGATGGTGGTCGACACCAGGACATTATATTTTTGGTCTATAAAGTCAATCATCCTTTTCTCTAACTCTTTACTGGACATCTGACCGTGGATGGTGATCACCCGGGACTCCGGAACCCACCTTTGAATCATCTGAGCAATGGAATCGATATCTTCAATCCGGTTGTGAATAAAATAGACCTGGCCGCCGCGGAAAAGTTCGGTCTGTATAGCCGAAGAGATGAGTTTACGGCTAAAAGGAGTGACTACGGTGTGAATGGCTAATCTATCTTTAGGGGGCGTTTCGATCAAACTGATATCTCTCAATCCGCTCAAAGAGAAATTCAAAGTTCGGGGGATAGGGGTGGCCGACATGGTTAAAACATCGATCCGGGTTTTCATCTTTTTGATTTTTTCTTTGTGGTTCACTCCAAACCTCTGCTCTTCGTCAATAATAAGAAGCCCGAGGTCCCGAAACTGCACATCCCTGGAGAGCAACCGGTGAGTGCCGATAATGATATCCACCAAGCCCTTCTTCAAATCCTTGATTATCTTTTTCTGCTGGGCCTTGGATTGAAGGCGAGTGAGAGACTCAACTCTCAAAGGAAAAAGAACTATTCTATTCCGGAAAGTCTGAAGATGTTGGGAAGCCAACACAGTAGTGGGACAGAGCACCGCCACCTGCTTTCCATCCATCACCGCTTTAAAGGCCGCTCTCATGGCCACCTCGGTCTTTCCGTACCCTACATCCCCGCATAACAGCCGATCCATGGGGAAATCGGATTCCATATCCACCAACACTTCACGAATAGCCTTTTCCTGATCTTCGGTTTCTTCGTAGGGAAAAGTCTTTTCAAACTCTGACTGCCACTCCCCAGGAGGGCTGTATTTGTATCCTTTGGTCGATTTCCTTTCCGCATACAGCCGCAGCAACTCCTTGGTCATATTTTCAATGGCTTTTTTGGTTTTGGCTTTGGTCTTTTCCCACTGGGGACTTCCCAATTTGTGAAGTTGAGGAGAGTGAGATTTTGAATGGGAATATTTCTGGACCAGGTTAAGATCCTCCACAGGAACAAAAAGTTTGTCCCCATCTTTATACATGATTTCAATAAATTCCCCGGCGCTCTTATCCACTTTCATCTTAATCAACCCCTTAAAAATCCCGATGCCGTAATCGGCGTGGACTACATAATCCCCGGCCTTTAAATCCTGAAAATGAGTGCGAAAGGGTTTGACCCGGCGCCGGCTGACCAGAACTTTTTCTTCGGTGAACACGTCCTCTTGAGAGAAAAAAATGATTTTTTTATCGGGGAAACTGAAGCCATGATGGAGATTCCCCAACAGCAGCTTCACCGCCCCATCCCTGGAAACAGAAAACGGATTGGAAGCCTCCTCATACCGTAACTGGTGTTGAGAGAGGAGAGTGGCTAATTTCTGCCGCACTCCTGGACTCTTGAAGAAAATAAAACATCTTTCTCTTTCTTCCTGCAATCTTTCCAGATATTGGAGAAAGAAAGGAATCTTATTGTTAAACTGAGGAGTCGATTGAAAGGAAAAAGAAAAAGATTTCTTCTGAAGGGAAGGACTCAGGGGCCTCAGGAAGACAGCCTTTTTCTGGATCCTCTCCCATAGAGTCGGAGGATACATCTTCTCAGGAGGCAAGACAAAAATATTCTGGGATTTCAATTCTTCCTGTTGCTCTCGATAATCATGAAGGGTTTGATCCCAATCCTTTTTCACTTCCTCGTATTCATCCATAACCAAAAGGAAATCTTTCAAATAATGATGGAAGGGGACAAAATAATTTTCATTCATTAAAGAAAGGAAAGAAAAAGAAGGGAAGACGTCTTCCTCTTCCAAACACCGGATTTTTTTATTTAAATCTCCCCGACAATCAGGGGGGCAATCGTGAAGAGCCTTCTCCTTCCATTCCTTTAGAAATTGGAAGAGAGGGGGGTGTTCCCGAAGGGATGGAATGAGGACATGATCCAATCTTTCTTGGGACTTTTGGGTAGAGGCATCGAATTCTCTAAGAGATACAATCTGGTTTCCACTCAGTTCAATCCGGAAGGGATGGGAAGACCAGGGAGAAAACACATCCACGATCCCTCCTCTCCATGCATACTCACCTGAAGAGTTGATCAAATCCTCTTTGGTGTAACCAAAATGTTTCAGCTTTTTCAAGAGTTCATCCCTCTCCACAGAAGTGCCTACTTCCAAGGTAAGGAACAAGTCTTGGATATACTGAGGGTGAGGGAAAGGTTTCAAAAGACCTAAGAGATTGGTGACCACCAACCGGGGATCGTTGTGAGTGAGTTCATAGAAAAAACTCATCCTGGAGGACACGGCTTCCAAGGAAGGAAAGATTTCCTGGTAAGGATTTTCAGAGAGAGGAGGAAGCGTATAGGTCTTCAAACTCGAAGAAAACAGAGACAAAAAAAACCGGCACTGCTCTTCAAAAGGAGATAAAGAATAAGTCGAGGGGCGTATAAAAATGATTTTCTTCTGGGTTTCCTGGAGCAGAGTGGAAAGAAAATAGGGCTTGGCGGCTTCAGTAAGCCCCGTTACCTGGAGCCCTTCCGGTCTTTGATTCAGGGACTGAACGAAGGACTTGAACTCCGCGGTATGTTTTAAAAAATCAACATTCATAGAATAATTATAACATGCCTTTCCCAGAAGAAATAACCATCGGAAAGGCCGAGTCAATCGGAATTTTATGGATGATGAGGAGATTCCGTGTATAATTTAAAGTGATGAGCAATCAAAATTCATTGAAAATCCGTTTCTATGAAGGGTATAAAGGCAAGGAAAGCCCTCGGGCTGTAATCATAGGAGAGAAGGAATTTCACGTCGATCACATTTTCTGGAGGAAAAGAGTTCAAGCCCCTTCCGGAAAGTCACATCAAATCTTCAAATGTTCTCTGGAAGGAAAAACAGCGAAAATCATCCTCAGCGAAGACGGAGACATCGACCTCACCTTCCCCCAAGAATAAGGGGGGATAGAAGAATCAGCGTGCTGACGATTCCCATCCCTCTCCCCCCTCCGATTCATCCTTTTTCTTGCTCTGGATTAAGGAAGAAACTATAATGAAAAGAAATATGTGAAGGAGTTCCATTATGATAAGAATTAACTTAAAAAAATCACTGATTTTATTTTTTATCATTCTTTATTCTTGCACCGGAATCCTCTGTTCTCAATCTCAAGATAAATACTTTGATTCCCCAGGATTTCGGCCCCAAAAAATCCACCTCACTGTTTTCAGTCCTTCGGTAGGCCACCTCCGTTCCCTGTGGAAGCTCCAGAAAGAAAACCTCATTTCCCTGGACAACCTGATTGTGGTCGGGGTCTACCACTATAAAGAAAAAACCAACTACCGCCGGTCCAAAAAATTCATCCAGGACAATCAGCTAGGTTGGGTACGCTTCCACGAATTATCCGCAGATATCAACAAGGATAATCTTTTCGGTCCCAACCCATTGTCCCCCGAATTTGAGAAAATCTTCCAAAAATCCGATGGGATTATTTTCTTTGGAGGAGCCGATATCCCTCCCTATTTATATGGTGAAAAGACAAACCTTCTGACTTCTATCCGCACTCCTTACCGTCATTTTTTAGAACTCTCTTTCGCCTTCCATCTTTTAGGCGGTTTTCAGGATGAATCCTACCATCCTTTGGCTGAATCAGCTCCTTCTATCCCTGTATTGGGTCTCTGTCTGGGAGCCCAAACCTTGAATGTGGGCACGGGAGGGACCCTGGTCCAGGATATTTGGTCTGAAATATACGGGAGGACTTATGTGGAAAAGGTCATCGATATGCCCAGGAAAAACTGGCATTTCAATCCCTATGATAAGCTCTTCCCTCAGGAAAATCTCCTCCATTACAACTTACATCCCATTTCCCTCCAGAAAACAGGCAAATTCTGCAAACAGATGGAATTCAAGAAATCGGATCAACCTTACATCATCAGCTCCCACCACCAGATGATTGAAAAATTGGGAGAGGGATTGAAGGTCACCGCTACTTCCCTGGATGGAAAAGTGGTGGAGGCGGTAGAACATAAAAAATACCCCCATGTGTTAGGGACCCAATTTCATCCCGAATTCACCATCCTCTGGGATAAGGTCAAGAAGTACAGGATAACTCCCGAAGATGAAAAGGGAATCAACTTGAATTCTTTTCTGAAAAGCCACCCTCCCAGCTTCGAATTCCATAAAAAAATCTGGTCCTGGTTCTCTAAAGCCTTAGCTGATTTCCACAAAAAACATCGGTGAGGTTGAGGTTTAGTCAATTCAATATTCAAAAGTCAAAATTATCTGAATAAAATCAAACAATCCACGAATGGGAGAAATGACTTTATTATCAGTAATTTATGTTCGGTCCGACCCCACATTAAATTAACTAATTAAAAATATTCATTTTTAGGGATAAATTATTTAAATTTATTAATTATTTCTCCTTCTAAAATTGATTATTTTATATAATTTTAACAAAATTATTAATTTTTATGAAAAATCAGGTTTGTCTTGCCAATTCTCTATTTATATGATATAAATAATAGTCTATAGATTCCCAAAAAGGAGGAACCGAATGCAAAAATTTATGCTTCCCCGAGTGGCTCACTGCAGTGAAGGCTGCCTTATCTCATCCTGAGCAAGATGTAAAAAGGCTCATTTTTGCTTCAAATTGTCTCCGCCCTTCACCCTATTCACAATCTTTTCAATGACCTGGGAAGTGGAGTGTCCCTTTTGATAAGGAATGATTTTCACCTCTCCTCCCTCCTCCTCCACTTCCTTTTTACCCACCACTTCATCCGGTCTCCAATCTCCTCCTTTGGCTAAAATATCGGGCCGGAGCTCTGCGATGAGTTTGCGAGGAATGGCCTCAGAAAAAGAAACCAGACAATCAATCTCCTGTATGGCCGAAAGAATTTCCAGCCTCTCGTTGAGAGGAAATAAAGGGCGCATGGGTCCTTTGATTTTTTTTACCGAAACATCATCGTTCACTCCCACGATCAGGACATCTCCCAGCTTCTGGCACATCTGAAAAAGGTAAATGTGACCTCCGTGAATCAAGTCGAAACATCCGTTGGTGAAAATCACCTTGATTTTCTTTTTTTTGAACCGCTCCCGGACCTTCACTAATTCTTCCAAACGGTAGATTTTATCCCGGCACATAAACCCTATTCCTTTCCTCAACCCTTCAGCTCTTTAAGGATTTTTAAACTTAATCCCCGAAGTAAATTCCCATGTATGGGGAGGACGAACAATCCCCATATCTTTACCGCGGGAAGAAATCATGAACGAATAGAGGTTCCGATGGTAATCGTAAGGATATCCGTTCCTCTTGTGGGTGGCTACATCCATATAATAAGTCCCGTTAATCAGGTTTAATTTTTTGATTTTGAAGAGAACTTTTTCCTTTCCCTCTATAGAGACAGGAATCATATCCTCAATATAAGTGTTGGTTCCGTAACAGCATATTCCCTGGGAATTGTAGATCCCAACCCCAAAAACAAAATCTTTGATCCGGGAACGGGCTTCCACATCCATCTCAATAATCATTCCTTCCTGGGGTGAATAAACGGATTTGACTTTTCCTTGCAGATCTTTTAGCTGGACCTTCTTAATTTCAATCTCCCTCTTTCCCCATCTGTTTTCCCTCCTTTCTTTTTCTCCACTTTCTTTCTCCTTAACTTCTTTCTGCTCGGCTTCAAAATCTTCTTCCTTTTTCTCGGTAATATCTTGAAGGTAGGCATCGATAACTCTTTTGGGTTCTCCTATGGTTTCCACTTTCCCTTCCTTAAACCAGGCCACTTTATCACAAATTCTTTCCACTGTGGTAAGGTCATGACTGACAAAAAGAATGGTCTTTTTCCTGCGACGGAAATCATTGATCCGATCCAAACATTTGGGCACAAAAGAGGCATCTCCCACAGCCAAAACCTCATCCACAAGCAGAACCTCAGGATTGACATTGATGGCTATAGAAAATCCCAGCCGCATGTACATTCCCGAAGAATATGTTTTCACCGGAGCATCAATAAAATCTTCCAATTCGGCAAATTTCACAATCTCGTCAAATTTCCGGTGAATTTCTTTTTTGGAAAGACCCAGCATAATCCCGTTGATATAGACATTTTCTCTTCCCGAAATCTCCGGATGAAAACCCGCTCCAAGCTCGATGAGAGCGGATACCTTCCCTTTGACACTTACCTTTCCATAAGTGGGTTTGGCTATACCGGCAACAATTTTCAAAAGAGTGCTCTTTCCTGAACCGTTTTCGCCGATCACCCCGAAGGCAGTTCCCTTCTCCACTTTCAAGCTCACGTTTTTCAGAGCATTAACCCTCTCATCGGGACGAAGAGATTTAAAAATATCTCCTCTCATCAGAGCGCTCTTGAAGGTTTTAAACCGATGACGAGCAGAATATTTTTGATAAATTTGGGTGACATTATCCACATCGATGGAAATCAACTATACCTCCTCAGGAATAGATTCGCGGAGTCTATCAAAAATGTAATATCCTATAAAAAACAGTACCAGAGAAACCAGGAAAGTGACCCCCAATCCCTTCCAAGGGGGATAGGTCCCGAAAAAGATACAATTTTGGTAACCTCTCATGATATGAGTCATGGGATTCAAATAGAGAAAAGTCTTGAGGATGGTGGACTGCTGGATGGTTTGGAAGGTCACAGGATAGACAATCGGAGAGGCAAAAAACCAGAAAGTGAGAAGATTCGCTAAAATATCTTTTATGTCCCTGAAATGAACGGTCAAAGAGGAAATCATAAGGGAAAAACCCAAGGAAAAAATGAACTGAACCATTATGACGAGCGGGAGAAACAAGAGATAAGAGGTGTAGCCCTTTCCCAGGATGGGGATAAAGATGAACACAATTGGCAGGCCCAGAAGAAAATGGACCAGATTGCTGGTGACCACCACCACAGGGAGGACTTCGGAGGGAAAAAGTATCTTCTTGATCAAATTTCCTTGCACGATCAGCACATTGGCTGACTCCAGTTGAGAAGAAGAAAACCAAACCCAGGGAAGAACGCCACAGAAGAGAAAAAGGGCGTACATCCATGGGTTCCCCCCGAAGGCCGGGTCTCTGGGCTGGATGATAAACCCAAACACGATGGTGTACACAATCATCAGAAGAAAAGGGTTCAAAAAGGACCACAAGAAACCGAGAACAGTCCCCCTGTACCTGGCTTTGAGCTCCCGGTTCACTAGATTCTGGATAAGAACCCTGTATTTGAACAGTTCTCTTAGGTTTTTAAGGAGTTCTTTCATCTCTTCTCCCTGTAAATATTTGTTTCACTTCGGGGGTATAATTCCCTTTCCTATCATACAGAACCATCGGATTAAGGGGAATCATTTCCAAAGAAATCAAATCACATTCGGTCATAAAAAAATGGGGCGGCTCTTCTGTACTGGGATACACGTAGCGAATTTTCTTAATCTTCATTCCACTCCGCTTCAACGCTTCCATAAAATCATCTTCTCTTCGGGCCGGGAATATAAAATACGATTTTCCTTCTTTTTTTAAAAGCTTCACGGTCTTTTGCATGACTCCTTCAATGTCACATTTTATTTCGTGTTTGGCCACTGATTTCTCTAAACAGGGACTCAAATGCCCCACTTGTTTTTTTATGTAAGGAGGATTGGAAAAAATCACATCAAACCTTTGGGAAGGATGGAACTGAAAAAGGTCCTTTTCAACCACTGTAATTCGATCCTCCAGTCCATTCAACTTCACATTCCTCCGAGCCAAATCTGCCAGGGAAGGCTGGACTTCCAAAGCTGTGATACGATGGTACGGCTTGAAACTCAATAATAGCGATATGATCCCGCTTCCAGTTCCCAAATCGAGAAGTTCATCTCCTTTTTGAGGTTGAATAAAATCAGCAAGAAGAGGCGCATCCACAGAAAACCGGTAGCCTTTCTTTTTTTGGAGGACCTGAATCTGTCCTTCATAGAAAGAATCCAGGGTTTCATCCTCTTTCTTAAGGGGCTCATCCTGTCTCATCTTCGGCCAATTCCGTGAACACCTCCACCTTTTGGGGGCCAATATCGGCATGTCCTCCTCGGACTGAATATTTTTCTTTTTTTCTCTGTATCCGGTAGCTGAGAGTTCCCTTTCCTAAGGCCACGAACAATGGACGATGACCCGGGAGGATTCCTAGACACCGGTCTGGATCCGGAAGGGTCACTTCTTTGACTTCCTCATCCACCAGTAATTTTCGAGGGGTGATCACTTTTAACCGGATGGAATCAGGCAATTTTTCACTCATGCTGATTTTATTTCCTCGGTTTTCTTTTTAACGTCCTCGATTCCCCCCACCATGTAAAAGGCCTGTTCGGGCTTGTCGTCGTGCTTTCCTTCCACAACTTCCTTAAACCCCTTGACAGTCTCCTCTATAGGCACATATTTTCCCTTTCTTCCGGTAAACTCTTCGGCCACAAAGAAAGGTTGGGAAAGAAATCGCTGGAGCTTCCGGGCTCTGGCCACAGTGAGTTTATCTTCTTCGGACAGCTCTTCCATACCCAGGATAGTGATGATATCTTGAAGTTCTTTGTACCTTTGAAGAGTCTCCTTCACTCTTTGGGCCACTTGGTAATGTTCTTCTCCAATCACTCTGGGATCCAGGATGCGGGAATAAGAGGAAAGAGCATCCACCGCCGGATAAATTCCCATATCCGCTAAGGAGCGGGTCAGGTTGGTATTGGCATCCAAATGGGTAAATGTAGTGGCCGGAGCGGGGTCTGTGAAATCGTCGGCCGGGACATAAACAGCTTGGACCGAAGTGATGGAGCCTTTTTTGGTAGAAGTGATTCGTTCTTCCAGTTCTCCGAGTTCGGTAGCCAAAGTGGGCTGGTAACCCACAGCCGAAGGCATCCTCCCCAGTAGAGTAGAGACCTCGGTTCCTGCCTGGACAAACCGGAAAATGTTGTCGATGAACAGAAGAATATCCTGATTCATCTCATCCCTGAAATACTCAGCCACAGATAGAGCGGTCAACCCCACTCTAAACCGGGCCCCCGGCGGTTCGGTCATCTGGCCAAAAATAAGGGCTGAATTGTCGATGACTCCTGACTCCTTCATTTCCAACCACAGGTCATTTCCTTCGCGGGTCCTTTCCCCCACACCTGCAAAAACTGAATATCCTCCATGTTTTCTAGCTACATTGTTGATCAGCTCCATAATGATGACGGTCTTTCCCACACCAGCTCCTCCGAAAAGGCCGACCTTCCCTCCCTTGAGGAAGGGTTGGATAAGGTCAATCACCTTGATTCCGGTCTCAAACATCTCTAAGTTGGTACTCTGTTGTTCCAGAGGCGGCGGGTCCCGATGGATGGGATAAGAGGTTTTTGTTTTAATGGGGCCCAGATGATCGGCGGGTTCTCCGATCACATTCATCAAACGCCCCAGGGTCTCTTCTCCTACGGGAACTTCAATAGTCTTTCCCAAGTCGATGGCCTTCATCCCTCTGGAAAGCCCTTCTGTGGGATGCATGGAAATGCATCGAACTTTTCCCTCTTCCCGATGATGCTCCACCTCCACAATAATATCCACCTCTCTGGATGAATCCTCTCCTTCATTGGTGATGCGGATGGCACTCTCAATTTCAGGGAGTTCTCCGGACTTGAATTCCACATCCACCACAGGACCTATCACTTGATTTACTTTTCCTATATTTTTCTTTTCTTGTTTCTTCGTTGTTTTTTCGTTGGCAGAGGCTTTGGTTTGAGCCTGAGTCCTGTTTATGGACTCTTTTTGAGCCTTGGATTGAGTCTTTTTTTGGGCCATTTCTCACTCCCTTCTTATTTGCTTCCCAAAGCTTCGACAGCAGTCATGATTTCCAGAAGTTCTTTGGTGATGGAAGCCTGGCGGATTTTGTTCAATTCCAACGTTAAATCTGATATCAAATCCTCCGCATTTTTGGAAGCATTCTCCATAGCCATCATCCGGGCTGCCTGTTCCGCAGCCAAAGATTCAGAAAAAAAGTGATACAGCTGAGTATCAATGTACTGAGGCAGAAAAGAATCCACAAACAGGCTTACCGAGGGGTCCCAATCCGGGTAAACTCCTTTCTGATTTGTCTTCTCCGGAGGATTCAAAGGAATCAATGGGGCCACAGTGATTTTAGGAGAAAGGATTGACTTGAACTCATTGTAAATCACATAAACCGCATCCCTCTTATGCTGGATGTAAAGGTCCAGTAAATACCGGGAAATTTGTTTCAAATCCTGAAAGGTCATCTTTTCGATCCGGTCATAATAAACTCTATCCAGAGGAAAAGATTGTTTCTGGTAGAAATTCACCCCTTTTCTTCCTAAAATCAATAAATTCACATCTGAGGACTGTTTCTTCTCCTGAAAAAAAGAAAGAGATTTCTCCAACAAATTTGAATTGAAAGAACCGCACAAACCTTTATCTGAACTGATCACCACGCCCTCGATTTTGTTTTCTTTTCTTTTCTCCAGGAGAGGATGATGCTGCATTTGAGCCCAGAACACCACTTTTTCAGCCAGACCCGGAGAATTGTGCCAGAATGGCCGAGATTCCATCACCTGGCGTTGAGATTTCTTGAACCGAGCCGTGGCCACCGTTTTCATGGCCTTGGTGATCTCCTGAATGTTTTGGACACTTTTGATTCTTCGGCGTAGATCGATCAGAGAAGCCATTTATTCTTCCTCTTTTTCTCCCCTCCCTTTCTCCTCTTTTGCCTCTCCCACTTTTTCTTTCCCCTGCTTTTCTTGTTTGAATTTTTTATTGAACTCATCGAGGATGGAATGGATAGAATCTTCCAGTTTGGAATCGATTTGCTTTTTCTGTTGGAGTTTTTTCTGAATTTCGGGATGCTCTTTATTAAAATATTCATACAGCTCTCTCTCATACTCTTTCAGTTCAGAAGGATCAAATTCATCCAAAAATCCGCGGTTTCCCGCATATATCATCAGAATTTGTTTCTCCACAGGTAGAGGCTGGTACTGATCCTGCTTGAGAATTTCAGTCAGCCTTTTCCCTCTTTCCAGCTGCTCCTTACTGGCCTTATCCAGTTCGGTCCCGAATTGGGCAAATTTCTGCAGTTCCCGGTACTGAGCCAGGTCCAGCCTCATTTTCCCGGCCACCTGCTTCATGGCTTTGACTTGAGCATTTCCTCCCACCCGGGAAACAGAAGTTCCCACATTGATGGCCGGTCTCACCCCAGCATTAAACAAATCAGGTTCCAAATAAATCTGTCCATCAGTAATGGATATCACATTGGTGGGGATGTAAGCCGAAACATCTCCAGCTTGAGTCTCAATGATAGGAAGAGCTGTCAGTGACCCTCCGCCGTGATCTTCATTATATTTGGAAGCTCTCTCCAGCAGTCGGGAATGGAGGTAAAAAATATCTCCAGGATAAGCTTCTCTTCCCGGTGGACGGCGCAAAAGAAGAGATATTTCTCTGTAGGAAGCCGCGTGTTTGGACAAGTCGTCATAGACCACCAGAGCATGTTTTCCTTGGTCCCTGAAATATTCTCCAATCGCGCAGCCGCTGTAGGGAGCCAAATACTGCATAGGAGGGGGATCGCTGGAGGATGCCGCCACCACCACCGTGTAATCCATAGCTCCATGATCCTCCAAAGCTTTAACGGTATAGGCAATCGTTGATTTTTTCTGTCCTATGGCTACATATACACAAACCACATCTGTATCCTTTTGGTTGATGATGGTATCCTCCGCAATGGCGGTCTTGCCGGTCTGCCGGTCTCCGATAATCAATTCCCTCTGTCCTCTTCCTATCGGGATCATGGCATCGACAGTCTTGATTCCTGTTTGGAGAGGTTCTTTGACGGGAATGCGTTCCACCACTCCCGGAGCCAGCCTCTCTATATCCATGTAGGTCTCTGTCTTGATGGGCCCTTTCTCATCCAAGGGTCTTCCCAACGCATCCACTACCCTTCCCACAATAGCCTCGCCTGAAGGGACTCGGATGATCCGGTGGGTCCTTTTGACCTGATCCTCTTCTTTCACCAAATGACTTTCCCCCAGAAGCACCACTCCCACACTATCTTCTTCCAAATTTAAGGCGATTCCGTAAACATCATTGGGGAATTCCACAAGTTCATTGTACATCACATTCTCTAATCCATAGACTTGGGCAATGGTGTCTCCCACAGATATCACAGTGCCCACTTCTTGAATGTCTAATTCCTTTTCATACCCTTCAATTTGTTGTTTAATGATTTTGCTTATTTCATCTGCTTTAATTTCCATTTTATCTATCTCTCACATATTTTTTCTTTGATCCTGTGCAAATCTCCTTTCAGAGAAACATCCCATACAGTGTGATCCCTTTTGAGACGGAGCCCTCCTATGAGATTCGGATCAATCTTATATTTTAATACCACTTCATTATTTTCCAATCGTTGAAGCCTTTCCTTGAGCCTTTTCTTCTGCTCCTCCTTGAGAGCTACGGCAGAGAAAATTTCAAAAGTACTCACTCCCTTCGATTCATTCCATAACTGAGGCAGTACTTCCAGTACAGAAGGCAGGATTTCAACCCGGTTGTTTTTGGTGAGTAACTTCAAGTAGCGGCTCACTTTTTGGCTCCATGACTGTTTCTTGAGGACATTCTCTAGAACAGGCAATTTTTTGGCGGCTGGAATGAAAGGGCTCAGCAAAACTTTTTTTAATTCCTCTTGAGAATAAAGAAAGTCTGTGAAATTTTTTAACTCAGAAAATACAGATTCATATTCTCTTTGATCCTCGACAGATTGGATCAATCCGAGAGAATACCTGCGAATCAGAGTCTTACTTTTCATACATCTCCCCGATTCTTTGGATGGATTCCTGGATAATCCGAAACTGATCCTGTGAAGACATCTTCCTTCGGATCCTCTGTTCAGCCAGTTGGACGCTCAAATCAGCGACATATTCTTTGAGTTCCTGGACTCCCACCGAAGTAATATTTTCGATTTCCTCTTGAGTATCCTTTTTAATGGTTTTCACCTCTTCTTGAGCTTGTTGGAGGATTTTTTCTTTTTCTTTCTTCCCTTCTTTTCGGGATTGCTTTTTCATCTTTTCTGTTTCCTCTCCCACTCTCTTCAAGCGTTTTTGAGCCTCCTTGAGTTTCTTCTGAGCCTGTTTCTGGGATTTTTCTGCCTCTTGGAGTTTGTTTTGAATGTCTTGAGTTCTTTGGTTGAGAAGCGAACGAAAGGGCTTGTAAAGTAAATACGTGAGCCCTCCAAAAAGAACCACAAAATTGAGGGCTTGAGCTAACAGATCTCTGGTTCTGGAGCCGTGTTCATCCTGAGAGGCCATCCCTATGAATAAAGGGATAGTGAGAAATAAAACCAGTATCTGTTTTTTGTGAAGCATCAATGAAGCAATTTCCGTTCGATCTTCTCAGCGAGATCTTCACTCTCTGACTTTAGCTTCTTTTTCAGTTCTGTTTTATTTTTTTCCATCTCCTTTTTAGCCTGTTCAACTTGATTTTGGCATTCCTTGTTGATTTCTTCGATCATTCTTTCTTTTTCCTTCAACGCTTCCTGCTTGAAATTTTCTCGAGTCTCCTGCGACTCTTCCTTCGCCTCCTTTAAATTTTGTTCTATCTTTTGGAGAGTTTGCTCATACTCTTCCCATTCTTTATCCTTGGAGTTAAAGTTTTTGTTGATCTTGCGGTTCCGTTTATCCATTATGAACCGGATAGGATTAAAGAACAATTTGGAAAGAACAAACAGTAAAAGCCAGGCGAGTAAAAATATGAGGACAGCATTTATATTTATTGAAAGCATTGGTAGAAAGATTAAAAAAGATGTCTAATTTAGACTAAAATGTAACAATTTTTACCTAAAAAAGCAAGTCAACGGGGGAAGCATTTTCATTTCCATAGCTTGAAAATAGCTGCTAAATTCAAGGATGAAAATTTCCTCTGGGGAACAACTTTTTGACTTCTCCGGCTAAAAACAAAGATCCGCTGATGATCACACTCCCTCCCTCACCAGCTAGCTGAACGGCCTTGGGGACAGCTTGGCTGACTTCAGGTTCTAACAGGAGACGATCCCGGTAGCGAAGGGTCCTATCTTTAATCTGTTGGGGAGAAGCCGATTTATGGAAAGGAAAGCGGGTGAGTATGACCTTTTCGGTCAAGGGGAAAAGAATGTCCGCGACTTTTTCGATTTCTTTGTTTTTCATGACAGCAAAAACCAAAACCAAAGGGGGAGGGACAAAATTCTGGATATATTCTCTTAAGGCCAGAGCCCCCTCTTCGTTATGAGCTCCATCTAAAAGGATCAAAGGAGACCGGGAAATCACTTCCAGCCGTGCTTCCCATTCCGTGGTCTCAATCCCTTGAATGATTTTCTCCGTTTCCAGCCCCCAGTTCGGACTCAGCCGTTCTGAAGCCAGGATAGCTACACTGGCATTCTTTCCTTGGTGCTCGCCGTGGAGAGCCGGAGTGAACTTGTAGGTATGGGAATCAGACCGGTACTCAAAAGAATAACCCCAGGAACCTCGGTGAACAAGACATTCCTTTCCGTTTTCAAAAACTCCATAAAAAGGGGCCTTGACTTCCTGGGCTCTTTTCTTGATTGTGGCATAAGCCTCGGGTTTCTCCACTCCGCAGACCACTTCCACGCCGGGTTTGAGGACCCCGGCTTTTTCAAAGGCGATCTGAGATAAGCTCTCTCCTAAAAATTCTTTGTGTTCCATAGAAACGGTGGTGATCACAGAAAGTGCTGGGTCCACCACATTGGTCGCATCAAAGCGTCCCCCCATTCCTACCTCCAGAACAGCCATATCCACATTTTGTTCTTGGAAATAAAGGAAAGCCAAACAGGTCATGTGTTCAAAAAAAGTGGGAGGATGGGAGAGTTTCTTTCTTTCAATCAACTGTTCAATCTTCTCCTTGAGCAGAGATAAAAGGCGGCAAAAACTCTCCGGAGGAACGGGGTTCTTTCCTACTTGGATTCTTTCCTCTGTACGGATCAAATGAGGAGAGGTATAGAGGCCGGCTTTGTAGTGATGAAGAGATAAAATTCGGGTCAGCATGGCACAAACAGAACCCTTGCCGTTGGAACCAGCCACCAGGATGGAAGGGTATTTTTGGTGGGGGTTGTCTACAGAAGACAGGAGAGTCCTGACATTATCCAGGCCGAATTTAATTCCTTGAGCCTGGACATGTTCAAGGTACTCCAAACACTGTTTGTAATTCATCGAGGGAGATTCAGAAAAAGTCGAACCGCTCTGATAATATAAGGCCGCAAATGCTTTCTCTGCACCACATCATCCAGCATTCCGTGTTGCAGGAGAAATTCGGAACGCTGGAAACCTTTGGGCAGTTTTTGCTTAATGGTCTGCTCGATCACCCGAGGCCCTGCAAACCCAATCAGAGCATTAGGCTCAGCAATGTTGATATCCCCCAGCATGGCAAAGCTGGCTGTAACTCCCCCCGTGGTAGGATCGGTGAGTACAGAAATATAAGGGATTTGGGCTTCCTCCAACCTAGCGATCGCGGAGCTAGTTTTCATCATCTGCATCAAAGAGAGAGTTCCCTCCTGCATCCGGGCTCCCCCAGAGCAGGAAATAATGATGATGGGAAGTTTTTCATTCAGAGCTCGTTCCAGAGCCCTGGTGACTTTTTCTCCCACCACCGAGCCCATGCTTCCGCCGAGAAAACGGAAATCCATGACCGAAATGATCACGCGAATCCCCTCCATAGTTCCCACTGTATTCACCACAGCATCCGGGTTGGAGGTCTTTTCTCTGTATTCCCGCAGTCTCTGAGAATATTTTTTAGTGTCTTCAAACTTCAAAGGATCGTCGGAATGAATGTTCTCATCCAACTTTTCAAACTGAGCTTGATCGTAAAGGAACCCCAGACGTTCTTTGGGAGTCAACCGGAAGTGAAAATTACAAGCAGGACATACCGAATAATTATCAAGGATATCCTTTTTATAGAGGATTCGACGGCATTGGTTGCAGCGGGTCCATAATCCTTTCATATTTTTCTCTCTTTGGGCTCAAGCTTGGCTGGGCCGAAAGTCATCATACTAAAAATCCTTTTTTATTGAAAGCCCACTCTTTTTCCCTCTATTCATCCCCCTCCATCACCCGAGATGGTTCATTATCTTTACAATAATCAAGGGTTGGGAAAGGCTTCCCTTTCCCCCTACGAACCCAAACCGATAAAAAGAGAGGGGAACGGATCAGGAAGATTTATTTTTTTTCGATGAAGAAGCCTCAGGACCCATTTGGCGGAGTATCTTTTTTACATCCTCAGGTTGAGGAAGCTCTTCTTCAATATCCGTTTCATCCTGGAGTAAATTCATTATCGACTGAATAAGTTTTTTCTCATCAAAGGGTTTTTCGAAATAATCGGAAGCTCCGAAAGACCGCAGAGCTTCATTCCTGTACTGAGGACCTTTATACAATCCTGTAACAATCACAATGGGCAGACTCCCTTTGGTTTCAGTTGAGATTTTTTGAGTCAAATCAAAACCATGATATTTGGGGAGCATGGCCTCCAGCAGTATCAGGTCAGGTTTTTCGGATTTGTACTTCTCATAAGCTTCTTGGCCGTCTGCAGCTTTGAGGATCTGAAAATCATAGGAATCAAAAAGGCTGGCCATCTTATCCAGACTTTTTTTATCATAATCCACGATGAGAATTTTCTTTTCTGACATAACCCAAATCTAAAAAGATTCTAGGATAGACTTTCCCTATTGTCAAACTTCTAAATCATTCCCAAAAAGACCATGCCCATTCAGGCTAAAAGAAACAGTGCCACGAATATTGATAGGGTCAATTTCTTTGTGGTATATTAGCTAAGATGAAAAGTTCCACTCAATATGAATTATCTTTAGTCATTCCTGTATTTAATGAAGCAGAAAATCTGTCTGAATTATTTGAAGAAATATTGAATTCATGCTCCCAACTGGGAAAGACCTATGAAATCCTGTTTGTGGATGACGGAAGTTGGGATCAATCCTTCTCTATTTTAAAAAAAATCCAGAAGAACCATTCCCAAGTTAAGATCATAAGTTTGAGAAAAAATTTTGGTCAAACCGCAGCTATTTCTGCAGGTTTCGATCACGCCAAAGGGGATGTCATCATCACCTTGGACGGCGATTTACAGAACGATCCTCAAGATTTCATCCACCTTATCCGTAAAATTGAGGAAGGATATGATGTGGTCAGCGGATGGAGGAAAAAAAGAAAAGACAAATTCTTCACCCGGAAACTTCCTTCCCTTATCGCCAACCGCCTTATTTCTTTTATCACCCGAGTCAAACTTCATGATTTTGGATGCACTCTGAAAGCTTTCCGAAAAGAAGTGGTGGAAAACATCAATCTCTACGGAGAACTGCACCGATTCATCCCGGCCATCGCCAGTCATATGGGTGTTTCCATCGCTGAAGTCCCGGTCAACCACCGTCCCCGCCGCCGGGGAAAATCAAAATACAGTCTTCTCCGCTTTTTCAACGTCATCCTGGACTTATTGACAGTCAAATTTATGCTGAGTTATTCCACAAGACCTCTTCAGATATTCGGGGCCTTCGGAATCGTCAGCGGAGGTTTGGGATTTTTCTTGGGTGTTTATCTTTCTTATCAGCGTCTTATCCTCAAAATCGGAATAAGCGACCGCCCTCTCCTCTTATTGGCTATCCTTCTGATGGTCATTGGGATTCAATTTATCACCTTGGGGCTTCTTGCTGAGATTATGGTCCGGTCCTACCACGAATCGGTGGAAAAAAAAATCTATTTCATCAGAGAAATCATCGATTCTGATTCTGAAAAACAACAAGACTGAAACCCAA
>JAGXKI010000025.1 GCA_018335295.1 bacterium
CCCCCCAAAAATTGGGCGCCTACATAGAAGAAAAAGAAAAACACGAGGGTGAAGCTTCCGAAAATCCGGATCCATATTTCCATGCCGCTGTGTTTTTTGGCGATGTAGTCCGCAAAAGTTTTGACCTCGAATTTCTCAGCTTCATCTCTCAACCGCCAGGCAATAGCTCCCCAAGCTGTGAGGATTCCCGCCGTACACCCGATGGCGGTCCAGATACCGGTGAGGCCGGATGCAAAGGCAAACCCGGGCAGACCCAAAAGAGCCCATGAAGATTCTCCAGTGGCTCTCTCAGAGAGAGCGGCGGCCCAGCCAGGAAGGTTTCGTCCGGCAATGGAGTAGTCAGAGTCTGTTTTGACTTTGCGACCTTGGTAGAGTCCCCATAACACCAGAAGAGAGAGGTATCCGATCATCACCAATAAGATTTGGGTCTGATGTTCCATGGTTCTCTCCTTCCCTGTTTTCTAGGATTGTTTTGGTTTTTGCTTATACCACAGCCCTCTTTTCAGGGTCAAATAAAGAACTTGATTTTCTCTTCTTCAGAGAGCTCTCAATTTTCAGCGCTTAATTCTTTGAATTTCCCGTTTTTTGTTCGTCCTTATTAAGAAGTTCCATATTGACTTTTTGAGAATAATCACCGATCAAGTGTTTGCAGAAATAATCGGCTCTGATCCAGAACCAGTAGTCGGACATATCCCCGAAATGATGGCGCTGTCCAGGAAAAAGAAAGAAATCGAAGCGCTTATTGGCTTTGATCAGGGCATTGGCCATCCGAATGGTATTGGCAGGATGCACATTATTGTCAATGTTTCCGGTGACCAGAAGGAGGTGTCCTTTTAAATTTTCGGCGATCTCTGAGTTTTTCTCTATGCTGTATTCAAAATGGATATTCCCTTCTTCGTCTTTGACTTCTTTCACTCCATGATGCTTTTCGCTCCACCAGTTGTTGTAGATGTTGTTTTCATGGTTTCCTGAAGAAGAAACCGCTACCTTGAAGAAATCGGGATACACCAGCATGGCGGCTGTGGACATGAATCCTCCACCAGAGTGACCGTAAATTCCCACCTTATCGATGTCGATGTAGGGATGACGGGCAGCCAGTTGCTCGATCACAGCCTTTTTGTCTGCCAAGCCGTAATCTCTCAGATCTCCATATCCGTAGTTGTGATACCATTTGGAACGGTCCGGATGTCCGCCGCGGTTACCCACAGCGATTACGATAAATCCGAGTTGAGCTAGAGCAGTGTTTCCCCTTCGGAGAGAAAAAGATTTAGGGACACTTTCAGTCTGAGGGCCGGGATAAACATAAGCAATGATAGGATATTTTTTGGTTTTGTCAAAATCAAAGGGTTTGTACATTACTCCATTCAGGTCTGTTGCTCCATCATCCGCTTTGACCTTAAAAGTTTCAGGAAATTTATACCCCTTTTCTTGAAGTAGAGAGAGGTCAGTGGTCTCCAGTTCCCTTAGTTTTTCTCCTTTGTTATTCCGCAGCACCGATTGGGGGGTGGTATCCACCCGGGAATAATTATCGATAAAAAAAGTGTTGGCGTCGTTCATGGAAACCCGGTGGTTGAAGTTTCCGGGGTTGAGAAGTTTGAGCCCCGAACCATCCAAATTGATTCGGTAGAGATGCATGTAGTAGGGGTCTTGGCCTTCTTTCCGTCCGCAGGCTTCGAAATACAGGGTGCGGTTTTTTTCGTCAATTCCTTCGATATTATCACAATGAAAAGCTCCGGAAGTTATCTGATTTTTGAGGTTGCCGTTTTTATCGTAGAGATAGAAATGAGCCCATCCGTCTCTTTCCGACCAGTGGATGAGTTCCTCGCCGTTGTCGACCAGTCTCAAAGGCCGGGATTCCACATAGGTGTTCATCCTTTCTTCAATCAAGACTTTCACTTCTCCAGTCTTTGCATCTGCCACGCAAATATCCATACGGTGAAGGTCCCGGGAGGTACGGGAAAAGTACAGTTTATCTGAGGTTTCAGAAAGCCAAAGGCGGGGTCTGTGTTTGTCGTCACGTTTTTTGGCCAAACGGGGAGCCGTGAATATATCCACATACTGATCTTTGAACCGGTCGGCTTTGACTTTGATCTTTTTTTCATTTTCCAGGTTGAATATCAAGATTTCTCTTTGAGGGACATGTTTTTCTCCGGGCATAGAGTATTTATAGGTCTCCAGAGCCGGTCGAGGATCAGCTAGGGAATGGATAACCCAAAGTTCTTTGACCTTCCGGGAGTCACTGCGGACCATGGCGAATTTTTTGGAATCTTGGGACCAGATGATGCGCACAGGCTTCCGTTCATCTTTGTGTTTTTCTCTCCATCGGTCTGTTTTGCCCCTTTCTCTTTCGGCATAGCTGTAATATTTGACTCCGTCTGTGGTCAGTTGATGCTCCTCCACCTCGGCCTCTTCATCCTCGAGAACCTTCTCATAATTTTCCTTATCCATCCAGAAAAGGTTGTGGTTTCGTGCAAACACCACCATTTCTTCATCAGGAGAAATAGAAGCCCATTCAGGTTTTTCGGGAGGCTTTTCGTAGTCCTCCAGCAGCTTGAGTTCTTGAGTAGCTAGGTTGTATTCGAAGGTGAAAATTTTCTTTTTGGTCTTTTTTTCTTCTTTCTCTTTTTCTTCTTTTTTTTGTTCTTTTTCTTTCTTTTTTTCTTCTTCTTTTTTGACTTCTTCTTCCTGGGAACTTTCCACTTCAAACCGGAGGGCTTTATCTTTTTTGACAAACTTCAGGTTTTTAATGGGGAGGTGTTTGGCATCATAGGGATCTTTGGTCAGTTCAGTAAGCCGGGAGGCCATTTTGACGTTGTCAAAAAGAGGTCTCTTGGTGTTTTTGGCAGGATTGACCAGGTAGTAGCCTTCTCCTTCACTGGTTTCATATTTGTACCAGAATCCATCTCTGTATTTGAGCCAGTGGGCATCCACATAGGTATCAAAGACCATGTCTTCCATCTTGTCGGGTGAAAACCGGGAGGCCAACTCGTAATTGGCTTTTTTGACGGGCTCGTTATCTGCAAAAACCGGAGAAAAACAGAAACAAAGACATAAAAATAACACTGAAAAAAACCGAACATATTTTCTTTTCAATGTCCAACCTCCTTTTTTAATTTTTGGGGATTTTCCCATAATAAAATTTCCCCTTATCATTGATTTCCCTTGGGCCGACAAACAAATGCCGGCTGGAGATTTCCTATTTTAGAAATTTATTAGTTCGAAAATAGACATTAGAACCTCTTTGTCATTCCGGGCTTGACCCGGAATCCAGTAAAGTAAATCGTTGATTCCCGCCTCCGCGGGAAGGACAAGAAAGAAGCGGAAATGAAATAAAGTGCTGATTTCCGTGATAAACCAATAATCTAATCCGTTACTTAAACCATTTCCCCGAATCATTTTCGTTCGTAGTGATTGTGAGATTGCCATAAGCAATTGATTCCAAAGTTGTGTTTTTAAGGACTCATATTTTCCACTTCCTGGAGAATGGGCTTCAATAGGGATATGATTTCAGAAAGTTTGGAATTGAGTTCCCGGTGGCGTTTGTAGGCGTCCTGACCCGGCTTTTGGTCGGCATCGTTCAGCATGGAGTAAAGATATTCAATCTGATCGATGAGTTTGGGTTGGGGATAACGGATATCTTCCCGAGTCACCAATTTTTTCTTTATCTGGAGGAGTTTTTCCTCAAGCTCCAGAGCTTGTTTATCTTTAGCTTTTTTTTGCAGGTATTCCTGAGCCAGATGAGCCCGGGCTGCTTTGATTTTCTGAGCGGCCATGCGAGCTGAGCTGAGAGTATCCCTGATTTGAAGATTGAGCTTTTCCTGTTCCACAAGATGAGAAGGGGTCACACCGTCTTTGCGAACCCGGGGATCCATCAGGACCTCAAATTCTCGGGTTTGACTCCAGTTGTCGATAGTAAGTTTGACCTGGTAAGTTCCGGGGGCCACCATTGGACCTCCTCGGGACCATCTCCAGCTTCTTTCCTGAGACTGAGGGCGCCAGGCTCCGGTATGGTTGAGTCCCCAGATGAAGCGGTGGGCGCCCTTTTTTTTGGAGAGAGCCGGTTCCCCCTTTTGTTCCAGATGAAGTTCAGAAACATCCCAGGTTTGGGGAGCTTTGATTTTCTTGGAGGCGGGCTGAGATTCAGGTTCTGATTCGGTTTCCTCCTTTTCCGGTCTGGCTTTTTTGCCTACAAAGGTCCGGAGAAGATTTCCTTTTTCATCCCGAATCTCCAGTTTGATTTCACCGGAAAGGTCTTCCGAAAGGAAGTAATCAACCATGCCGCCTGCGGGTCTGTACTCTGGAGAGGCTGGAGAACGGCGCCATGACCGGTAGCGCATCCGGTAAGCGTTTTTGGGTTGGAACAGATGATAAGGAGAGGAAGCAACTTGTTCATCCAGCTGATAAAGAGGAGTGAGGTTGTCCAGTATCCAGAAGGACCGACCCATTGTCGAAAGCACCAAATCTTTATGATGAATCTTTATATCTGTAACTGGAGTGGCCGGCATATTGAGCTGGAAGGACTGCCAATGTTGACCGTCATCAAAAGAGATATACATGCCAAATTCGGTTCCTGCATACAAAAGCCCTTCCTGATTGGGGTCTTCCCGGACCACCCGGGTGGGGTAATCAATGGGAATCCCGTTTTCGCCGGTAGTCAATCGAGTCCAGGACTGACCATAATCCTCGGTTTTGTATATATAAGGTTCCCAGTCATCCAATAAGTATCGGTAAACCGCGATATAGGCTTTTCCGGGTTTATGAGGAGAGGCTTCGATGGTTTCAACTCGGCCTCCTGGAGGCAGGCTGGGAGGAGTGACTTCTTTCCAGGTTTCCCCGACGTCTCGGGTCACATGAACCGGGCCGTCGTTGGCTCCGACCCAGATCACTCCTTTTTCTAGAGGGGATTCCTGAACCGCATAGATGGTGCTGTAGAATTCCTCACCGGTGATATCCCGGGTGATAGGAGTTCCCGAGATCACCTGTTTGGAAGGCTCGAAAGCGGTGAGGTCGGGTGAGATCCTCTCCCAGGTCACTCCCTCGTTAGTGGTCCGGTGGAGGTACTGGGAAGCATGGTAGATGACATTGGGGTCGTGAGGAGAGACATGGATGGGAGAAACCCTCTGGAAGCGGTACTTGAGGTCTTTGGGATTGTGGCCGTACATGTACTGGGCTCCCACATAGTACTGCATCTCTTGACCTGTTTTTTTATTGTAGCGTCCGAACCGTCCCTTACAGTTGGCGTAAACGATATCCGGATTTCCCGGTTTGGGAACCGCCGGACCGGTTTCACATCCTCCGATGGAAAGCCAGTATCCGGGAGCTCCTGTTGGAGATGGATAGGGAGGAAGGCTGGGGACAGCGATGGTGCTGTTATCCTGCTGGCCGGCGTAAAGCCAATAAGGAAATTGATCGTCTACATGAACTTGGTAGAGTTCTGCGGTGGGCTGGTTGCGTTGGGTGGACCAGGTTTTGCCTCCATCCAGAGTGACGTTGGCTCCTCCGTCGTTGGATTGAATAAATATATCCGGGTTGTGGGGATTGATCCACATATCGTGATTGTCTCCGTGAGGAGTGGAGTATCTCTTCCAAGTTTTGCCTCCATCTGTAGATTTGTAAAAGCGGGTGGAATTGACGTAGACGATATCCGCATCCGTGGGATCGGCGTCAATGTTGGTATAGTAAAAAGGACGGTCCAGAAGTTCTTCCTTGGTGGAGACCAGACGGAAAGTGGCCCCCCGGTCATTCGAGCGGTAAACGCCCCCTTTACCTGGGGGAGCTTCCATCAGGACATAAACCCGATTGGGGTCTGCGGGAGAGACCGCCAAGTCGCTTTTTCCTACCAGTCCTTCCGGAAGACCGTTGGTGAGCTGGAACCAGGTGTTTCCTCCGTCTGAGGATTTGAATACTCCTCCTTCTTTTCCTCCACTGATGATGGTCCATGGTTTGCGTTCGCCGCGCCACATGCAGGCATAGATTTCTTCAGGATTGTCCGGAGTGAATTCCACATCAATCCCCCCTGTCTTTTCAGAAATAAACAGGACTTTTTCCCAAGTTTTGCCTCCGTCCTGAGTGCGGAAGATTCCCCTCATAGGATTGGGGCCAAAGGCGTGTCCGAGGGCAGACACAAAGACAATATCGGGGTTTTGAGGATGAATCTCTACCGCCCCGATTTGTCCGGCCTGGCGGAGCCCTATAAACTTCCAGGTTTTGCCTCCATCCGAAGATTTATACACTCCCCGGCCGGTGATGACATTGCTGCGGATTCCATCCGATCCCGTTCCCACATAAATAATATCGGGATTCGACCGAGCGACACGGATGGCTCCGATGGACCCGGTTTCCAGATAACCGTCCGAAATGTTCTTCCAATTCTTCCCGTTATCGGTGGTTTTCCAGATACCTCCGCCAGTGCTACCCATGTAGAATGTGGAAGGTTGAGAGGGAACTCCGGCCACTGCGGTGACTCGTCCCCCTCGAGATGGGCCCACACACCGGTATTTGAGACCTTTGAAAAACCGGGGAGAGAAAAAGAAATTCTCTTTTTTTTCTTGAGGCGGTTTTTCCAAAGAAAGGCCTACCGAAATAAGAACAAAAATTAAAATGAGAGATAAAGAAAAAGATACACTTTTTTTCATGATTGAACCTCTTTCATAAGGAAGGAATTTAAAAAGTTGTAGAAGGAATCTCATACTTTGCTTTAAGACAGGATATATTAAATATTCTCGCCAAAAATTACAAGAAAAAAATAAATCAGAGATTTGATTTTTCGTTTTTATCCGTATAATAATGGTAACTTCAGAATCAATATAAGGAGGACTTGTATGAAACGGAATATTGTCTTTATTCTCGCTTTATTTCTTATTGTTTCACCTGCTCTCACCAAAGACGGAGAGATTGAGTTTGATGCACAGAGTGCCTGGGGTTATATAAAGGACTTAGCGGCCGATTCTATGTTAGGCCGGGAAAGTGGACAGCCCGGAGGCGTGATGGGAGAAGAATACATTGCTTCCAAGTTTCGGGAATGGAGACTGGAACCGGCTGGGGAGAAGGGAACCTTTTTTCAGAAATTCACTATTGAGCACCGTCATGTGGAAGAAGGAGTGACTATGGAAATCGATACGCCGCAGGAAAGGAGGGAATTCTATTATGGAGAAGATTGGCGGGTCCAAAGATACAGCGGTACCGGACATTTCACAGCCGAAATCGTTTTTGTGGGCTATGGAATTCATGCACCAGAGAAGGGTTACGATGATTATGCGGATGTGGATGTTCAGGGTAAAGTGGTTCTTTTGGGTTCGGGTATCCCACAGAAAATGGAATCCAAACTGGGCAAAAAAGCGGAAATGTCAAAACGAATAGAGACCGCCCAAAAACAGGGAGCTCGCGGAGTTGTTGTGTTTCAGTCATCATCGGATAGAAGCCGGTATTTTCGTGTGAGAGTTAAAAAAGAGATTTATGATCCGGATTTTGTCATACTTTCAGCTAAAGAGAATGTGGTTGATTTTATCTTTAAGAACCTAAAAACCGAAACCCGGCAGTTGTTCCGGAAAATCAGAGAGGAAAACAAGACTGTGTCTTTTAAAACCGGAGAAAAAGCCTATATTTCTGTGGATGCGATTTTCGATGAGAAAAGACCCACCCGAAACGTTTTGGCTAAAATAACTGGAACAGACCCGGAGTTGAAAGATGAGTACGTGATTATTGGCGGTCATATGGACCATCTAGGAGTGACCCCTTTGGGCGACATTATGAATGGTGCCAATGACAATGCTTCCGGGACCGCGGTGGCTATGGAAATTGCCCGAATCATGAAACTCAACGATGCCCAACCCAAGAGAACGGTCATTTTTGCCCTCTGGGCCGCAGAAGAGCAGGGTCTTTTAGGATCCCGACATTATGCAGAAAATCCTCTCTTTCCTCTGGATAAAACCGTGGCCTACATCAATATGGATATGGTCGGCCATGGAACCGGGAAAGTCCCTTTTATGGGAGTCTACTATGGTCCTCAGATTTGGGAGGTTCTCCAGAAGAAGGTTCCCGAAGATATTCTTTCTTATGTGAAACCGGAGCGGGGAGGACCGGGTGGTTCTGATCACACACCATTTTTGATGGAAGGGGTGCCCGGTTACTTTATCATCACAGAAGGAGCCATAAAATACCACCACCCCCGGGATGATAGTGATTTGATAAACCCAGATATGTTGAAAAAGACCGGAGATTTTGTGCATCATGCCGTCAAGATTCTGGCCAATGAAGAGGGAAATTTCTTTCCTCCGATGAGACAGGAAACGTTCTACTTGAAATACCAGCAGTTGATCAATCACAAATTGTCTCCGCTTGAGGGAGTGATCGCTGGACACAAAGATGTGGAGAGTCCCTGTGTGGATTTGCAGCTTTCTTATATTGAGGAACCGGAAGGACTTAGCGGAGATGAGTTGAGAGTGGAACTCATCAAAAAATTCCTTTCGGGATTGAAGAAAATCAAAAAGGCCAAAGGTCTATCTTATTATAAAGATAACCGGACTCTTTCCAGTACGAGTCGAAAAGGCCAGACTACGGTTTTGACCGGAATCCGAGGTCTTCATTCCCTAAAGAATTATCCCCAGTGGGGGAAAGTGATGGCTGAGCAGGGAATCAAATTCGCCCTGGGTGAAGATCCCAGCTTTCTTTTCAACGGAAACGCTTTGAGTGAAGAAGGAAAAAAGACTTTTGAAACTTTAAACACCTCCGGACTTCTTCTGGCATTCCAAAATTTGGATGAAGAGAAGGCCCGGATTCTTCTGGAAAATGCCCAAAAGCCTATCCTTCTTCTCCAAAGTGAGGTTCCTTCCCAGGATATTCTGAAGTTGATCAAGAAAAAGCAATCCGCTCTGGGTTTTATCCTTTCCCAGGATAAAAAACCTTCTTCCTATTTTAAAAAGTTGGAGAAGGCCAAGGAAGTTCTAGAGACTGATCATCTGATGATGGTCAATGAGTATTGTTTATGGAAAAAAGAAGGAAAAGACCACATGAAAAAGGTAATTTCTCACATGGTAGAAGCCGATTATGAACGCTCTGAAATGAGAGATCTTTTCTCTTCCACATTCCTCAATTTGCTGCAAAAACTGGAAAGTGAAGAAAATTCCTCAAGCCCATTCAGACATCCTTTTTAAAATGAGTTGGCTCGAAAAGGAAGCATCCCCAAAACCATGATGATTAAAAATATCTATACATATTTAAAGGAGTGAGGGATGGGGGGTCGTCAGCACGCTGATTTCACCAGCGATGAAATCAGCTCCCATTCGGACTTCGCTCTCCTCTCCATAGGAGAGGAACCGTGTCCGCTCAGTCCTCATAGGGGCTTCCTTACCCCCATCTCTCACTCTCTATCACGGAAATGGAGATACTTACGTTGGAAAATAAACATTGGTCCTCTTTGTCCTTCCGGGCTTGACCCGGAATCCAGCAGGAAAAATCCTGGCTGTTTCTGCAGGAACGACGGATAGAAGATAAAAGGAGAGATCCTATCAGAGAATTGGTGATTCTTGGAGGCTGCACGCTTTTTCTTATTCTGTTTCTTATCATAGAGCGGCTCCTTCTCAACCGGAGCGTGCGGCTTATCCCCCTAAGAATTTGTGTGACCGGGACCCGAGGGAAATCTACAGTGGTGCGATTCCTCGCTTCCTCGTTGAGGGAAGCCGGATTATCGGTTATGGCAAAGACCACAGGGTCTAAGCCTAGAATTATTTATCCTAAGGGTGAAGAAAGAGAAATTTCTCGCCGCGGTTCCCCCAGCATACTGGAAGGGAAGCGATTCTTGAAGGAAGCAGCTCAACACCAGGTTCAAGTCGTGGTTTCAGAAATGATGAGCATTCAGCCCGAATCTCATTTCATTGAATCCCAAAGGATTCTCAATCCGCATGTTCTGGTTATCACCAATGTGCGCTGCGACCATCTCGCGCAGATGGGGGGAAGCAGAGAGGAAATTGCTTCCTGTATTGCTTCTTCTATCCCCAAAGAAGGAACTATTTTTGTTCCTGAAGAGGAATTTTTTTCCATTTTTGGAGAATGGGCCAAAAAGCTTCATTCCCGAGTGATTCAAATTCCTGGGGAATCCATCGACAGAAACAAACGTTCTCAAACCCGATCCCTTCTCCCTGAATTCGATGAAAACATAAGCCTTTCTCTTGAGGTGACCCATTTTCTTGGGGTTAAGAAGGAAGTGGCCTGGAAAGGAATAGCCCAGGCTCAGCCGGATTTCGGTTCCCCCCAAGCATGGAGAGTGGAAACCGGGTCCCCTCCCAAATCATGGTTGTGTGTGAGTTGTTTCGCAGCCAATGACCCCCAGTCCACCCGGAAGGTAGTGGACGAGGTGGAAAGAAAAAAATGGGCTAGAGGGAGAAACTTTATCGGACTTCTCAGTTTGAGGGAAGACCGGGGAGACCGCACTCTCCAGTGGATAAATGGATTGAAAAAAGGAACCTTCTCAGGGTTTGAAAAGATTTACATTGTAGGGAGGCATGCCCGAGTCGTGAAGAGAATATTGAGGAACACCTGGGGAGAGAAATTGGAGGTGTTGAAAGAAAGGGACCCTCAAGGAATCATGGATCATTTACAAACCGAAATGGATGAGAGAGCGGTACTGGTAGGAATGGGGAATATCGGAGGTTTGGGGGAACGTATGGTCGGTTACTGGAGGGAGACGGGGAAACCGGTATGATTTTTGAGACTCTGGTTTTGGGGCTGGTGGTTTCTGTTCTGTATGTGGAGATTATGGAAATCTATCCAGGAGGAATTATCGTTCCCGCCTATGTGGCTCTTTACCTGGATCAACCTTGCCGGGTCCTAGCCACCGTGACTGTGGCCCTGATCACTATCGGGACTTTCCGGATTCTAAACGGTTATTTCATCCTTTTTGGAAAGAGACGGTTTGTGATGTTTATCATTCTAGGAGCCTTCTGGGCTCAGTTTTTGTATTGGGTCTTACCTAATCTGTTTCAAGCTCCCTGGGGACTTCAGGCCATCGGATGGCTCATTCCAGGTCTTCTGGCTAATAATGTGGAAAAGCAGAGATTTTTTCCTACGGTGGCTTCACTGGTTGTGGTCTCTACCATAACCTACTTTTTGGTTCGGATGATTACCTGGTTTTAAATAAAGATGGGATGGCTGATGGTGAATCTATTCTCGAATTTTTTTAAACCCTCTCCATCAAAGGAAAAAAACAGGAAAACCATAGGTCTGCTTTTTCTCGTCAGTGTTTTGTTTTTTTTCCTAGCTCGCCTGGTTCCAATACAGGAAGCGGCTCCTTTAAATCATCAAATGGTCCTGGCCTCTCGAACCATGATTAAGGCCATGGAGGGATTGAAGGAATGCCGGGAAAAGAAGGCCATTCCGTTGAGCCAAAAAGATGTGAACAACACAGGGATGATTGGAAAAGAACGCTCATCTATCACTACAACCAAAGGACACCTCCAGGCCAAACGGACTTCCACCAACCCAAATTTTGCTGGTCTCGTCGTCTATCTTTTAAAAGAAGCGGGAGTGGAGGAGCAAGATCCTGTGGCCCTGGGGGCTTCAGGATCTTTTCCTTCTTTGATTGTGGCTTCCCTTTCAGCTATTAAGGAGATGGAGGCTCATCCTCTTCTTATATGTTCTCTGGGTGCTTCTCAGTGGGGAGCCAATATCCCCAGGTTCCATTGGCTCCGGATGCACCAATGTTTGATTCAAAAAGGAATATTTAAAACTCCCTCTGTGGGGGTTTCTTTGGGAGGAAGTGAGGATATGGGAAAAGATATGAACCCTCAAGGACGAACTCTTCTTCTTAAAGATATAAAGGAATCGGGAATTCCATTCATCCACGAGCCCGATCTGGAAAAGAACGTGGAAAAAAGGATGAAACTTTACCGAAAAGAGATCGGGTCAAAGGAAATACAGGCTTTTATCAACATTGGAGGAAGCTTTTCCAATTTAGGGACCGATTCACGGATATTGAAATTAAATCCAGGGCTGACAAAGATATCTCAAGTTCCTCTTCCTTCTTCCCCGAGAGGGATGATTTATGAAATGGCTTCCCACGATATCCCTGTGATCCATCTCCTCAACATGAAAGGATTGGGTCAGCGGTACGGGCTTCCCTGGGATCCACAACCTCTTCCCTCTCCCGGAGAAGGGAAAATATACCGGTTATTAACCGAGAAAAAAGGAGCTTTTTTGTATATATCTCTTGTCTATGTGATTGTAGTGGCCGGTCTATTTGCGTTTCGAAAAAAGATTGGATAGAAAACTCGATAGGTTTGAGGATGTCATTTTTTAAATTTCTGTGCTTTTCTGTAAAAATGGAAGTGGTAGAATGGTTAGGGCTGGGTGAAAAGGATAGGCTTTATTCTGCTGGTTCCCGGATGACATCCAGGAGGGTTCCATCCCGCCACTCCACAGCATGGAGGACCCGGTCGGTGGTCTTCTTTCGAGAGGGGATTGTGCCCAGTTTTTGAGCAGCCTCCTGAGATTTTTGTTGAAGGTTTTCCATGGAAAGCAAATTCACCCCGTATTTTTGGGCGTTTTCCCGGATGGCCTCTCGGTAAGGGCTTTGGCTTTGAGGATTGACTGCAGCGTACTCTTCAGTGACCACCACATCAATCACTTCTCCTGGGGCGGTTCGGGTGTAAACTTTTTCCTGAACCTTGGGAAAAGCTTTCCCTTTTTTGCCTGTAGCCAAGGGAAGAAAAATGATGGTCAGACTGGCCCCCGCAGCCACATCCTGTCCTCCGCCAATGCCCCCGATGATGCGGCCGTTGGCGCATACGGTGTTGATATTGAAATCCAGGTCCACTTCCAGAGCCGAAAGAACCGCCAGATCCAGAAGGTTCACCGCACACTCTTTATGGGCTACGGAAGCGTAGTAACCGGCTGTGATTTCATTATGGCTGGGGTCTTGTATCAGAGAACGAATCACTTTGGGGCTGGGTTCAAACAGCTGGCCGTGAAGCAGGCGGCGGATCAAACCTTCTTCCAGCATCTCCACGTGCATGGAAGTCACACCTCCGATGGAAAAATCAGCCTGGATATTCGCTTCTTTGAGCATGGTTCGGATGTTGTCCAGAACAATCAATCCTGCCCCAGCTCCCACTTGAAAAGCGACATTATCCTGAATAATCCCTGAAGCCTTCATCACTCGGGTGATATTCTCGGCAATCTGGGAATTGAGAGGATGACTGCGGGCTTTATCCAAGTCTAAAGTACCGCTTCCGATGCCTTCAGAGAGGCCCGGACAGTCCACAGGTACCACAAAATCCGTATTTTCCATGGAGATGGAGGGAGGAGAAATTAAATCCCTGCTGACCATCCCACTCAGCAAACAAGTGTAATCCGCAAATTCGCTGTCTGCAGCCACCAGACCCAGGGGGCCGCAAAGCTGTTCGCTCTTTCCAAATAAACCAGAAGCGTTTCCGTATATATCAGCGATGGGAACAGGGGCGAAAGCCACCTTGACATGGACTTCTCCGGTTTGAAGCTTACGTACCCGGTTGCCGTGAGAAAATCCTACGGTTACCCAGGGACGAAGGTCTCCGGCCATGACGTGGGCTCCAAATTTCCTGTAGATGTTTCCGTAAAGACCGGCTAGAGTGCCATCTTCAAAAGCCTCAAATAGCCAAGGGTCGGTATGATCGAAAATTGCATTGGCATAGAGAATTATACCTTTTTTTCCGGTTTCTTGAAGCTTTTTTACTACCAGATGGAGGCCTTTATCTCCCAACCGGTAGTAATGAGGATAAGAAATGGTATCTCCGTCATTGATTAACTCCATAACCTGGTCCAGAGAAGTGACCTTACTCTTTCCCGTAGGAATAGGAGAGGATCCCCGTCGTCCCACGATTCGACTGGAATATTGAGAATCGTTGAATGCGGATTGAAACCAATTGTAATCTTTACCATTAATGTTCATTGCCCTCTTTCCTCCTAAATAGGGGCTCGAGCCCAACTATTTCTAACTATCCTGAACTATTCATAAAAAAGGCCAATACTTATAATAAAACAAAGAACATGAATGAGTTAAGAGAATTTTTCAAAGCGTACAGGCAGTTTCATGGACTCTTTCATTCTATTTTATCTAGAAATCGGCCTTTTTTACCTTTCAGGCGAGCCGATTTGGCTGCATCTGCTTCGTTACAAGAAAAGAAGGGGTCAGACCCCAAGGCGTCTGACCCCTTCTTTTCACAGCTGCGCACCCTGTGCCTCGCGCAGTCCCAACCTAGCCCCAGCCACCTCGACTCGTGAATAATCCAGGCTATTTTAACAGTTAAAATGAGTTTTCTACAGATTTTTAAGGGAAATCCGCCTGAATAGACAAGAGGAAACAAAGTGACCCCAATGATTTTTTAATTTTTTCGCCTCATTTGTTTTTGATCTTGGTTTTTCCATAACCCACAGCATCCAGCCACCAATCAGGATATCCCACCGCTTTTTTTCCTTCAGGGGTATTGATGTAGCCATCGTTGTATTTAACGATGAGATAGTCCGCCAGTCTCCACCAATCTCTCACCACTTTTTTAGCCATATCATTGGAATATTCGGTAAGGTATTCACGGCAAGCCTGGGGATTTTCTTTGTATAAGGATTGCGCTCGTTTCTCTACGGCCGGTTGGAGGTTGGAGAAAGTTGATTCGAAATCGTTATAAGCTTTTTGGATGTCCTTTATTATGTAAGAATATTTCAGGTTGGACCAGTTGGAGACAAAATCAAATGCCCACCAGGCACAATTTCGGTTGAATTCATCCCTTCTTCCTATCTGATAGGATTGAGGAACCTTGCTGATGCCACAATAAAGGGGGACAAAGCAACTGGTTTTGGGATCATCCAGAGCGAACCAGGCCAGACCGCCTATCCAGTCAGGCAGCCAATCCCTGGATTGGGAGACAAAACAATAAGAACACCGGAAGATGGAAATAGACCTTTCCCATCCCACATAACCTTCCGGCCTTTTTCCCCAGGTAGCAAAACGATTGGGGTTCCCAAAAGGACCCGCCGCCATGCCTTCGCTTAAGTCGAATTGGGTTCCCTGGTAGTAATCTCTGTGAAAGGATTTTAATTCTTCGACCGAAACCTTCTTCTCCGGTTTCACGGAAAAGGGATAGTCCACACTCCAGGGGTCCAGATTAAGGTTAGGTGCCAGAGTGCTGAGGACCCGCCATTCTCTCCGCCGGCTTCCTATGGATTCACTGGGGTCGTAAGCTTTGTTGAATTTAAACGGTTTGCCGGATTCGGGATCATACCAGCCCTTTTTTTGGGCCAGCTCTACCACATTATCCGATGCCATATAATTATCCTTATCCTTCAGATCAATTTCACCTATACGGCTCCGGTTGGCGGAGACAAACACTTCTCCTTCGGGAACTCTCTGAGCCGCCCATACGGCTCCCTTTTGCAGAGGCCCGGCCCCCAGGATTTCAAAGACCCAGGCTTCCTTAGTGTCACAGATGGTTAAGCATTCTCCTCTATCTCCGTAGCCGTATTTTTCCACCAAGCGTCCCATGAGTTGAATGGCTTCTCTGGCCGTAGAAGCTCTTTCCAGAGCCACTCTCTGCAAAGCCATGATATCCCACATCCCCTGGGAATTGTATAGTTTTTTCCGTCCTCCAAAAGTTGTTTCTCCTATGGCTAGCTGTTTTTCGTTCATGAAAGGATAAGCAATATCAAAACGGCTGTAGGTTTTTTTTACTTCAGGAATTTCTCCTACTTTCACAGCCTGGTCTCTTTCGGCTCCATGTCCCCCTCCTTTGTACACCGGCCGCATCTCACCGGATTTGTGAGTTTCACCAGGGACTATGTGAAGGCGGAATTCATATCCTCCGTCACAAGAATGGGTGGTCATAACCGAACCATCCACAGAAGCTTCTTTGGTGACCGTGATGGAAGTGCAGCTTCCCGTTGATTCCCACGTTTTCTGTTTTCCTTTTTCGGCTTTGTTTTGGTCCATGGAAACCAGCAGGGCCAAGGAAAAAATGAGAAAGGTGGTAAAGAAAATCCAAGTTTGTTTAAATTTCATTTTTTTGTCTCCTTCATGGCTTTTGATTTTTCTTCTTTTTTGGGAGAGGATTCCCCAAAAGAGGGATTTTGAAGAATTTGCATCCATGATAACCTACAGAATTCTGGCTCCCAAGGCCATAGAGAAAGGGATGGATGCCTCCACAACATTGTTTTTCTAATTTAGGCAAAATAAAAGGAAAAATCAACATCTCTTTGAGCAGAGAAATAGGATGGAACTGAGCCTCTTTTACTCAGCGACAATCAGTAACCTTTTTTAACGGTGATCGTGGATATACAGTGGAAAGTTTGGAGAGAATTTTTTTCCCTACATAGAGATTTTTCCACAAGGAGGACCCCTTGGGCATAGTTTTTCCACCGGAAATGATTGACATCCATTCGGGAATGGGTAATGGAGGAAAGTTCAGGTGCTCCTTTAGAAACTTTGGGGAGTCCAATGTATTCCAGGACGGAATTCAAAGAGGAGACATTGGATATGTAAAAATAATCTCCTGATTTATCTAACTTGAGTGAAATTTTAGGCTTAGGATTATGAAAAATATACCGTTCATAGGTGCCGAAATCCATAGAACCTTCTTCTTTTTGGTAGTTGTATTCAGGGGTTTTTGGAGGGAAAGCCTTTTGTTTCAGCTCGGTTAAAGTGATTTTTCCAGTTTCACTCTGTTGGAGGTAAATCAGACCCAGAAGAAACAAAAAGAAGACCATCAGAGCCCGCCCTATGAACCGGTGTTGGCCCTGAATGATCAATTTTAGAACCCACAGCGAAGCGATAATAAGAAAGGCACTGGTGGCTGTGGTTAAAGTAATCTTTTGGAGAATGTTTTCCATCCCCGGCTTCTCCTCTTTATCCCTTGAAATAATCTCAAATGATTATACCATGAATACCCATAGATATCCATTTTCCTGAGGTTGAAAGCGATTTATCATCAGTTTCCAAACAAATACATTGAAAGAAATCTTAATAAAGGTATGGGTTCGATTTTAAAGCTTTTCTGCCAATACCAAAAGTCATAAAATAAAAAGAAAAAATTTGAGCCCATGAATAAAGGAGGCGAGATGACAGAACCAAGAGAAAAGGACTTTTTGAACATCGAGGATTTATTCAGGGATGAGGAGCTGATGATCCGGGATACAGTGAAAAAATTCGTGGACAAGGAAATATTACCAGAAATCGACGCTCATCACCGGAAAGCCACCTTTCCCCTAAAACTGGTGCCTTTGTTGGGAGAAATAGGACTTCTAGGGATTAATCTGAAAGGTTATGGATGTCCGGGGGGAAGCAATGTGGAATACGGGTTAGCCATGCAGGAACTGGAGAGAGGAGACAGCGGAGTGAGAAGTTTTTGTTCGGTACAGGGAAGTTTGTGTATGTTTCCCATATGGGCGTTTGGTTCGGAAGACCAAAAAAAGAAGTACTTGCCTAAAATGGCTGAGGGAAAAATAATCGGATGTTATGGTCTGACCGAATCGGAAGCGGGCTCAGATCCAGGAAGCCTTAAGACCAGGGCTCGAAAAGAGGGGGATTCTTACATCCTCAACGGAAGCAAGATGTGGATAACCAACGGGTCCATCGCTGACCTGGCAGTGGTATGGGCCAGGACCGAAGAAGGAGAAATAAAAGGATTTTTGGTGGAAAAGGGAACTCCTGGTTTTGAGACATCTGAAATCAAAGGTAAATTTTCCATGAGAGCATCGGTGACCTCTGAACTTATCTTCAACGAATGCCGGATTCCTGAGAAGAATGTTCTTCCTCGGGCTCAAGGACTCAAACCTCCGTTGAAATGTTTGACCGAAGCACGCTATGGAATTTCATGGGGAGCTCTGGGATCAGCCCAGGCATGTTACGAGACAGCGCTGAAGTATGCTAGAGAAAGGATTCAGTTCGGAAAACCCATTGCTTCCTTTCAGCTTGTCCAGCACAAGTTGGTGAATATGCTAACTGCGAGGGAGAAGGGGAAGCTTTTGTCACTTCAGGTAGGACGGGAAAAGGATAAAGGAACCGCCAACCATGCTATGGTTTCTATGGCCAAAATGAATAATGTCCAGATGGCCCGAAATTGTGCTCGAACAGCTCGGGAGATTCTGGGAGCCAACGGGATTTGTGATGATTATGTGCCCATCCGGCATATGATGAACATGGAAACTGTTTATACCTATGAAGGAACTCATGATATTCATGAACTCATCATAGGAAGGGCTATTACGGGTTTGAATGCCTTTTCTTAAGGTTTGAGATATACCACGGGGGGATTAATCGAGAAATCGGCTCAAGAATTCTCCTGAATCCTGTGTTTGATTTTTATCTTAAACCCCCATTCCTGTTTTCAGGATTCAATTTTGCTTCATTCCAATGTCTATGGTAACTTAGTTTTATCCATGGTGGATGTGTTTCTGGTGGTTTATCCAACTTCAAAGCCCCTATGGAGCGAAGGAATGTTTTCTTGCTCTTTAAGTTGAAGGAGGAAAAAATGAAACCTTTAAAATCAACCTCCCTCTTATTTGCCTTGGTCTCTTTTTTTGTTTTTGCCCTTTTTCCCTCCGATCAAGTCAAAGAAGAGTTTAAGATTTATCAAACCAGTAAGGAAATTACCGTGGACGGGAATCTGATCGACTGGAAGGGCATTGAAGGTATCCCCATCCAGTTGAATCCTGAGGCCCAGGTTGTGGAGTCTAATGAGGATATAAGGGTCATGGGTTGGTTCACTTATGATACCCAAAAATTTTATGCCGCTGTGGAGGCAAGGGACGATGAAATGGCTTTTTCCCAGAGAGGGTGGCGCTATGGGGATGGTCTGTATCTCACTTTTTTAGACCCCTCCAAAGGCCATGTAAGCACTCGATTTCACACATTTGGTTTCTCCAGAAAAGGAAAGGAAAACCGGAAGGTTCTGGTCAACCGAAATGGAGAATATTTTCCTGACCGAAAATTGGATGAACTTGATTTGAAAATCGTCCCTTATTCCAAAAAGAATACTTTGGTTTATGAAATCGCTATTCCTTGGGAATATGTGCAACCCTTAAAGCCTTTTTTCAAAGACCAATGGGGGATTAATCTTATCTATGTGGACAAGGATGAGGGAAAAAGAAGGACGATCCTTCAGCTTTATCCTGATAAAAATTATGATACCGAGCAGACAGACCAAAGAAAGGGAGCCTTGGCATCTTTTATCACTCACATCCCTTCTGAGCCGGAATTCCAATCCCTTATGAATGGTCTTCATTTTTACGATGATGAAACCATTCTTCTCCGCACTGCTGTGAATTCACCTCAAAAGATGTCCGGATGGGAACTCCGCTTCATCATGACATCGGGGAAAAAAGACATCAATATCTCCAAGGACATCCATCTCCAGGAGGGAATGAATCATTTTGAGTTCAGACTTCCTGAAGATAAATATTCCACTGACGATTATGTGATCTCTGTAGGAGCAGTTTCCCCCCAGGAGGCACTCCAGTACAATCAAACTCATACTTTCTATATTCTAAACCGTGAGGATGAGGAAAAATGGGAGGAGCAGCTAGCTGAGTTTAAAAAGATGGAAGTCTATGAGAAAAGCGAGACTTTTAGGAAGAGTCTGCCTACTCTGAAAATCCGCTTCCAGTGGGTAAAGGAGTACATGAAGGAGGCTCCACCTTACGCAGATTTCAAGAGGTTGAAGAACTGGAACGAAGAAATCAATTTTTTAATGCGGAAACTGAAGAAGGGAGAGCCTGCTTTATTTCCCCAAGGAAACATAGGAAGGCTTGCCCATAAATCTTCTCTTGATGGAACCTTGCAGCCTTATTCCCTGTATGTACCCACAAAATACAGGAAAGAAAAATCCATTCCTCTTCTTGTGACTCTCCACGGGAGTGGAGTGGACGAGCAGCAGAGTGTTTATCAAATGGCCCGGGGATTTTATCGGTCCTCCTCTGGAGTAAAAACAATCCCTATGATCATTATGGCCCCTAAGGCCCGAGGACTTTCGGATTGGTATCTGGGTAAATCAGGGAAGGAAGTTATGGAGTGCATCCAACATGTTCAGTCTCTCTACAATATTGATAAGGAGAGGATTGTTTTGGACGGTTTTTCCATGGGAGGATACGGAGCCTGGAGATTGGGAGTCCTTCATTCCCAAACCTTTCGGGCTGTGATGGTTCGTTCCGGAGCCATTGAACCTCCTCCTCATCTGGATGGAAAAAGCGTGATCGATCTCCTGGACAAGTGGGGAAAAACTCCTGTTTTGATTGTCCATGGAAAAAAAGATAAAACGGTTTCCATCGAAAAAGTCCGGCAGGTGGTGAAGAAATTGAAAAAACAAGGAATTCCCCATCGCTACATCCAAGTGGAAGATGCAGCCCATGGAGATTATGACCGCTGGGGTGAAATGATTCAGTGGATAAACCAAGTGTTGAACGTAAGAAGAATGAATATTCGGCGTTGAGGGAGAAAAGTCCTCCAGAGAAATTTTTATCCAACACCGGTTTTGAGTTCAGGTAATAGGGGATGAAGGGCTGTTTACCTGAGAAACGAAGCTCCAATAGATTTTAGGGTTATTCAATTGGAGGGATGAGACGGAAATCTCCGTGGACGGCGGCTTTCAAGACCGGTTTCATGGTGATTTCCACCATGCTGGAATTCAAAGCAATGGGCATGTTCTTGAGTTTCATATCCAGTTGGGGATTTTGGGCGGCTCTAATGACTTTTTCTATGTGGGAGGGAGTGAAACCGGGGATTTCTTCGAAAGTGGTGGGAAAATGAACCCTTCGGCTCAATTCGATTAAACCTTCCGCTACCGCCAAACCTAGTTCTCTTCCTTCTAGAGGCTCGATATCTTCAGCAAACAATCCGTATCGGGAAAAGAGAGCAGCCAGGCGTTTCAGTTGAGCCTGAATGGCCGAAGAAAAGAAGACAGTGTAGTAAGGATTCAGTATGGCACAGGCTCGACCGTGACTCAGAATATCCACCAGAGAGAAACTATTTAAATGAGCCGCACAGGATTTGACTCTCGGATTTTCTCTTTCATCCGGAAAACATCTTCTCGGGGAGAGTTAGGGCGGGAAGATGAAGTTTGAGTTTTGATTTTTATCCCTGAACGGTGAAGAGAATCCTGAATTTTCTTGTAATTTTCCGGGTCTCTCTGATTCAGGCTGGTGATCAGTAGGATGTTTTGGCCCACTGGAGCGGTCATTTCTCCGATTTTATCCAGACAATGGAGGCCATGGATGTATTCATTTCCCTTGAATTCATGGATGAGTGTTTGGGCCCTTTCTTTGAGTTCTTTCATTTATTTTTTTCTTCGTTTATTTAATATAACATAAACAGGGATAGAAAATTGAGTGAAAATATTGGCTTGATCGGGACCATTACTCATGATGAGATTTATTCGGAGAATAGAATCATCTATGAAGGCTTGGGAGGGGTGCTTTATCAAGCCTCCACACTCTGTGACCTGGGGAAAAATGTTTTTCTTTATACCAACCTGGCAGAGGGGTTAGAATCTGAAGTCCAAAGTAGTATCCAAGGATGGCCCACTCTTCATAAAAAGGGCATCCAGCGAGTCCCCGGACCTGGAAACAGGGTTCGCCTCTATTATCCCTCAAAAGGTGAAAGGCAGGAGGTGCTGAAATCAACCGTGGCCCCTTTAAATCCGGAGAAGCTCATTCATGATTTATCCAAAATGAGTTTCCTGGTATGTGTGCTTAATTCTGGGTTTGATATCACTCTGGAGGATTGGCGGAGGGTGGTGGAGAGAACCTCTTGTCCCGTATGGATGGATGTGCATTCATTATCTTTAACTCGAGAAATCAATAAAACTCGAAAGTATCGATGTCTCCCGGAATGGAAGCATTGGTCCGCCGGAGTGGAGTATTTACAGACCAATCGAAAAGAAGTTTCTTCTATGATGTCCCATCCTCACCGCAATCCCTCTGAAGCAGAAATGATGGAATTGGGAAAGCAGGCTTTTGAGATTGGAGTCAAAACGGTGTTTATCACCTTGGGAAAAGAAGGGGTATGGTGTATAACTCCCACGAAGAAAAGAAAGATTTCTCCCACTCCTTCTGAAAAAGTGGTAGAGACAACAGGGTGTGGAGATATTTTTTGTGGGGCTACTGTGGCTAAATTGGTGGAAGGTGGCAATCCTTTCCAGGCAGCTTCTTTTGGTGTTCAGTGTGCTGCTCGGGCCGCCGAACAAAAAGGGATCAAGAAACTATGATTGTTTCACTTATCTAAGGGAAAACTGAATCTCAAAAAAATATATATTTGATGGTTCAGCAATCATATCGGTTGTGTTACAATAAATACTCAAAATGAAGGTCAATTTCAAAAGTTCGAATTTTTCCGATTATTTAAAACCTTCTCAAATAGTCTTCAACCTTAAATCCAACGACAAAGTCCAATCCTTAAACGAACTTCTGGATATTTTGCTGGAACAGAAGATTATCAAAAATAAGGAACTTGTATTAACCCGAATCATTAACAGGGAAAAGTTGGAGTCTACCGCTATCGGGCATGGTGTGGCCTTACCTCATGCACGGGTGAACACAGGTAACGATATCGCTGTGGTTGTGGGAAGATCCAAAGAGGGGATTGATTTCGACGCCATTGATAAAAAGAAAGTTCATCTGGTTATTTTGATGGTGTGGAATCCTTCTTTGCCGGGTTTGTTCAATCATCTGTTTGCAGGGCTCGCTCAGTATTTGAGAAATGAGGAATTCAGAGAAAAACTTTTTAAAGCCAAAGATAAATCAGAACTTTACAGTTATCTTTCTGAGATTGTGCTGAGTATTTCTCCTCAAGATAAAATTATAAGCCGAGCCAACCTGATCAAAAAGCTTCAAGAAATAGAAATTTCCAAGAAAAAGGCCACTCCGGAGCAAAGGGAGAAGCTGGATAAAGAAGCTAAGTTGATTCGAGGAGAGCTGGATGCGGCCATCCTGGATAGGTTTGATAAACTGATGGAAAAATATGGGTATGCCGTCGCCGAGGTTGTGGATGGAGTCTGTCGGGGATGTAACATCAACGTAGCCACCGGGATCAGTTCTTCCATCGAGGGAAGCAACGATATCTACATCTGCGAAAACTGTGGAAAATTTCTGGTAGCCCCTAAAAAAGAAGATTGAATGATCGGGAAAAGTGAAGCTTCTTGATTACCGACAGGTTTGGGTGGTCAAGGGAACGGGTTTTAAAAGCTTGAACACTGGATAAGTCTGAGGCCGGTCTCCCCAGTGTTCAACCAGATAACGGTCAAAAAAGTTCCATACCAGCAGTCCATCATCACTTTGGGGTTCCAGAAGATAAGCAGCGAGGTAGCCTAAAGGCTGTGCGGTTTTGACTACCAAGGTGCCTTTAGGAAAGGTTTTGGTTTCTTTTTTATACTTCCCTTTTATTGAGTTGAGATGATGCCCCTGGTAGATTCGTTTGGAGGGTTGGATCTGAGTGATATGGAATGATTCCACCTTTAATTCCACAGGTTTTATCAACTTTTCCATCATAATGCCGTGTTGTTGGAGTTTTTGAGTTATTATGGAATCAGGAGTAGGGAAAAGGTAGGCATAAGGGAAAGTCACACTTTCAACCGGCTGGAAGTCCGCATAAAAGGGAACCTTATAAGTTCTTTTTTTATCTGTTTTTTTGACCCGGGGCCAACCTTTTTCTTGAGGGATCATTTTCCAACCCAAGATGGTGAGTTTTTCGGGAAGAGGGTGGCGCTCAAACTGGATGCCAAAATTAGGGGAGGAAGAAGGATTTAGTCCGTTATGGACAGATTGACGGTCAGCTTTCGCAACCAACTCAATGATTTCATTTTTGTTTTTAGAGCAGTAATCTAGGATGGATCGGAGAAAATTATAGCATCCGTGGACCCTTGTTTTGTAATCAGCATAGGCGTAATTTTCATCAAGGATAGATAGGCGGTTTCTCAAGCCCATGTAGTTGGTCACATAACGAGGAAGATGTCCGAAAATCCTCCATCCTTTCTCTGGATTTTCATGATCCATAAAGTAACCATGAGGGATAGAGAGCGTCCCGTATTTTTTCTTCAGATGAGTTCTAATCCAGGGCATCATATTGCTTCTCATGTACTCAATGATGGCAGGATTTCCGTTGGGGTTCAGTGGCCAGGAATAAGTGACGGGTTCACGGTGGTAAGAGCCGTTGGTGGTGTGGCAGTCCACAAAAAGCAGAGGATCCCACCTCAACAATACATTTTGAACCAAACCTTGGAGTTCCGGGCTTTCCAGTTTCATGCTGTCTCGGTTTAAATCCAGATTTTGACCATTATAGCGCACTCCTACTCCCTTTTTTGGGCCGATTTGATTGCGGCGGTGCTCCTGGCTTATTTTTTCATTCCCGTCTGGATTGAGAATAGGACAAACCAGGATGATTAAATCGTCTAAATAAGATGGATTATCAGAGAAGAGGATATCCCTGGTTAGCATAAGGGAAGCCTCCTTTCCTTCCACCTCTCCGGCATGGATATTAGCTTGGAGGTAGACTACAGCCCGGTCATCATAACGAAGTTGAAGAGGGGAAGAGGGGACAGGTTGGCCCAAAATGAGAAGAGGTATTTTTCTTCCTTCGGTGCTCACTCCCAATGTCTCTACTCTAAGAAGAGAGCTTTTTTCTTGGAGCTTCCAGATAAAATCCATCACATCCTGGTATCGGGAAGTAGCGGTGTATTGGCTCTTCTCTGCAATGGTCAATGGTTCTTTTTGAAAGGCTCCGGCGAAAGAAGCCGCAAACAGGAGAAGAGAAATCATAAACAAGGGTATAAATCTCAATGTTTTTTTTCTCATCATGATGAAGTCCTTTTTAAAAAATTCAGAATAGCTGTTGAGTTTATCTTAATTTTTTCCTCCCGTCAAAGAGTCTTGAATCAACCCGGTGAGATCACAGTTTGGAGTTTTTGGGAGGAATTTCAGACGGGGTTTTCTTAAAATCAGCTTGTGTTTTAAGAACTTTCTTGTATTTGCTAGAATAGAAAAAGATTTAAGGATAAATAAAAAATCGAGGAATGATCGAGCCCTACGAAGAGGTGTTTCCCAGAAAAATGTGTTTTTTGCGGGAAAAGAAAAGGGAGAGAGGCCTTTTCAATAGGGGCTGATGAGAGGGTTTTTTGTCTGGAAAAAAAATAAAATTCGGAGTGAGCCTCAAAAAAGAGCGGGCTTTACGAAAGAAAATGAGGAAGTGTCGCATCTATGAAAAGGATATAGAGGAAAAATTTATCCGTTCCAGCGGGAAAGGGGGGCAGAGAACCAATAAGGCTTCAACCTGTGTCTATTTAAAGCATCTTCCCACCCAGGTTGAAGTAAAATGCCAGAAGGATAGGTCTCAGGCACTCAACCGGTACCATGCCCGCAAGATCTTAACTAAGAAGGTTGAATCCATGATACTTGGAAAAAAGAGTGAGGAACAAAAAAGGATCGAAAAGATCCGCCGCCAGAAAAGGAAACGGTCCAAAAGAGCCAAGGAAAAGATGTTAAAGGAAAAGAAAAAACAATCCCAGAAAAAGAAAGATCGGAGTTATAAACCTTCTCCACATAATTTTAAGGAAAGGGAATGAATATTTATTATGTATGAATCTGGGTAGCGATTCATCCTCCTCACATCCCTCTTCTAAAGGGATGCATTTCCATGATGAACCAAGAGTAATAATTCATTTTATTTTTTTTTTTTGGATGTTCATTCAGCATGTCTCTCCTAATAAGGATGTCGAATCCTTCAAAATGATACCGTCTTAACCCGTTATCTTCAGAATAATTTCCCTTTCCTGAAAAAATTTTTTTGAAGGCAGCGCTTACTCTAGGGATAACCTCACTTTTGACCCAAGGGCTGTTGTGACCGGGACACAGATGGTCGTATTCATCGATCCTTTCGACAAGCTTTTTGTTTGAGGCAATGTAATCATTAATATCCACATCATGAGGATAAGCATAGAGTGGACCAGGAAAAAAATGGTCTCCGGTAAAAAGGATGCGATTCTTTTTATCAAGGAGGCACATCTGTCCTGGAGAATGTCCAGGTGTGTAGATGACCTCAAGGGTTCTCTCTCCTAAATCGATGATATCTCCGTCTTTAACCACCTCCGTTGGCTCCATTGAAGGAATGGTCCAAGCCTCAGGATCAAAATTGGTGGGGAGAGGCTTCCATAAGTAATCATCGGTTATGTATTGTTGCAATGAGGCATTGTCCCGTCCTTTTTTTAATACTTGTAGGGCTTTTTTGTTGTCATACATGATGATTTCATCAAAGCGGTAGGCTCCGGCCACGTGGTCATAGTGTTCATGGGTAAGAACTACGGTGACCGGAAAATCAGTGAGCTTTTCTGTGACGGCTTTGATATTGCCGATTCCAGTGCCTGTGTCTATCAGGACAGCCTTGTTTTTTCCCAAGGCCAGATAACTTAATGCTTCTTCAAATTGATTTGGTTCATATATGGCAAAGGTATCTTCGGTGAGTTTGTAAACATCGAACCATTTCTGGAAAGTGCCTACTTTTTCCAAAGTGCTGTAAACAGGTCTGGGGTGGACAGAATACCATTTGTCAGGTTGAATGAGATGGGATTTTTCCTCCTCTCCGCCGCATGAGATGACAATGATGGCAGCCGTCAATAGGCATAAATATTTTTTCATTGCAGTCTCCTCACTCCTTTTGAATTTTCGAAAAGGTCTTCTATCCATATATATAGGAAAATCGTTTTCCATTCAAAGGAAAAAATCATTCAGCTAACCGGATAAGGGAATGGAGGAGGAGATTAGCTCCTTTTTTTAAATCTTTCCAATCGATTTTTTCTTGAGGAGAATGACTTATCCCATCCTCACAGGGTATGAAAATGAGCCCGGAATCGGTGACTCCGGCTAAGATTTGAGCGTCGTGGCCAGCCCCACTGGGGATAACCATGAACGGATAATCATTTTCTTGACAGTTTTTTTTCATAACCTCAACGATACGCTCTGGCATGGCTACGGGCTCGGTTTTATCAATAATTTTAGAAGAGAATTTAAGCCCCCTGGTTGAAGATATATCCTGAGCCACCGATGGAAAATATTTTTCCAGCTCCTGGAGGGTTTTTTGGGATTGACTCCGGAAATCCAGAGTGAAGTCCGCTCTCCCTGGAACAACGCTGAAGGCTCCAGGGTGAAGATAGACCTTCCCCACTGTGACCATGCTTCCGTAATGGTGGGTAGCCACATACTGGGTGCACTTGAGGGCGAAATCGGACAATCCCAGGAAAGCATCGTGACGGAGTTCGAAGGGAGTAGTTCCTGCATGGCTGGCTTCTCCACGGAAGGAACAGAGCCAGAAATGTTTTCCGGCGATGGAGTTCACCAATCCTATGGGTTTGTCTTCGGTTTCCAATACAGGACCTTGTTCGATATGAATTTCTAGAAAAGCCTCCAACTCGGGTTGGTGTTTATGGGCCTCCAAGATGCTTTCTAAAGAAAACTCTGTGTCCTTTAAGGTTTGGGAAAGGGAAGTTCCAAATTGAGTCTTTCCTTTCTCCAGAATTTCTTTATTTAAGGTTCCGATGAAGGCCCGGCTGCCTAGAAAATCTCCAGCTAGATTCCCTTCTTCATCTGTAAAGGAGGCGACTTCCAACGGTTTGGAAAGGGAGAGTTTTTCTTCTTTGACACGTCGTAAACATTCCAGGGCAGAAAGAACCCCTAGAGCGCCGTCAAACATCCCTCCGTTGATGACCGTGTCAATATGAGAACCTGCCATGACTGTTTTTCCCTTTCCCTCAATACGGCCAAAGATGTTACCAGCTCCATCCTCACGAATCTTCAGACCTGCCGTTTTCAATTTGTCTTTGAGCCATCGGCGAGCCTCAAAGTCTGCCTTGCTGAAAGAGGGACGGCTGATGCCTCCTGCAGTATCCCTGCCTATTTGAGAAAGCTCTTGCAAATCTTTCTTTAACCGTTCCATGTTGACCTGAATATCCATAGCACCCCCTTGAATTTATTTTAGAATTAATTATGCCATACTCTATGAAGGCTTACAACAAGGCGCCTCAAACCACTATAAAAGATGATTAAAGAGGAAAGGTAGGAAGAAAATAAACTTGGGTTAAAAGAAGGACCTATTCTTGACAGCTCTTTTTCTCCTGATATATAAATCCATTTGGAAAATTAAAAATAAGGAATGAGGTTTAATCATGAAAAATTACGAATCTATTGCGTTGGGAATCCCTGAAATCCTTCTACCCAAGAAAGGCATTGATCTTTCCAAATGGGCGGTTATTGCCTGCGATCAATACACTTCCGAACCGGAGTACTGGAAAAAGGTTGAAAGGATTGTTGGAGATGATCCTTCCAGTTTGAATCTTATCTACCCTGAAGTCTATTTGGGCGCTAAAGACCAGGATGAACGAATTCACCGGATCCGAAAGAATATGAACCGTTACTTGGATCAAGGTCTCTTCCGAAAAAATAAAGGATTTATTTATGTGGAAAGAGAGACAGACCACGGGCTCCGAAAGGGTCTGATGGTCAATTTGGATCTGGAACAGTATGATTTTCATAAGGGAGCGACCACTTTGATCCGCGCTACCGAAGGCACAATTTTGGAGAGGATTCCCCCTCGAGTCAAGATCCGCGAGGGAGCTCCTCTGGAAATTCCTCATATTATGGTTCTGATCGATGACCCGGAGAATACGGTCATAGGCCCTTTAACCCAGAGAAAAAACAAGCTTACAGAACTTTATGATTTTGATTTGATGATGAACTCCGGTCATTTGAGAGGATACGGAGTGGATGACAGGACTTTAGAAAAAAATATAATACGAAGTCTTCATTCGCTGGCCGATCCCGATAATTTTTCCAAAAAGTACGGTTTGAATTCACAAGAACCGATCCTTCTTTATGCTATGGGAGACGGCAACCATTCTTTTGCCACCGCCAAAACAATATGGGATAAAACCAAGGCCAAAGCTTCCGACAAAACGGCCATCATGAATTCTCCTTTGAGGTACGCTCTGGTTGAGCTGGTCAACCTTCATGATGATGCTCTTGTTTTCGAACCCATTCATAGAGTTCTGTTTCAAATTTCCCCCACTCGGAATGTGATCGATGAGATGAAGACGTTTTATCCTCAGCACTGCCGCTTCACTGAGACCGAAACCCCTCAAGAGATGATAAAAGAAGTGGACTCTCATAGAGGAAGTTCTCATAAAATTGGGGTAGCCTCTCAGAAAAAGTACGGGGTGATTGAAGTTGAGAATCCGGACTCCAACCTCCCGGCTGGAACTTTACAGAGCTTTCTCAATGCCTTTTTGAAAGAGGAAGGGGCCGAAAAAATCGATTATGTTCATGGCAAGGATTCTCTCGTCCAGCTGGGAAAGAAGCCAGATAGTATGGGTTTCTACCTTCCGGCTATGGATAAACATGAACTGTTCAAGACAGTGATCCTAGATGGATCTCTTCCTCGGAAAACCTTTTCCATGGGAGAAGCCTGGGAAAAGCGTTTTTACATGGAAGCACGCAAGCTGGTTCAGGAGTAAAATTTCTACCGAGTTGTCATCATAGAGAAAGAATTTATTTGTATTTCCAGCTATCTGGATCGGCATCCGATGGAGCGTGCTCGGTGATGTGTTCGGCCATGATTTTGAGCAGTTCCGCAGTGGAAAAAGGATGCCATCCGTGGCCTCCCTTATCTCCGTACATAAAGCTGCTGACCCGAAAAGGATTTTTCAGACTTTTTAAAAAATTTTCCATGTGATAGACTCCTACGTTCAGATAGAAATGATCCATCCGTCCGCAGAAAACATGGATCTTGTCCACGAGTTTGGGGGCTAGTTTATCCCAATGAGTTTCCATGTAGTAGCGCATATCATAATTTTTCTTCCAGTATTCGGCTACTTCAGGGTCGATTTTACCGGTTCGTTTGTCAAAAAGAGGCTTAAAATATCCGTCTTCTCCCACAGGACCGAAGACAGCACTCCATATATCCAGCTGTTGTCCTGATCGGCCCTTGGTTCCATGGACCAGTTCCATGGTGTTTCGTTGTTTGGAGGTCAGAATGATTTCTCCTGTTTCCGGCTCTCGGGTGTTGGGGATGGGCACTTTGTACCAATCATGTTGTTTGTAAAAAGCGTTTTTGTCTTCATAGATGTTGATCCCTTCTACATTCCTGAAGTCCAGTGGGTCTGGAGCAAAGGACCAAGTGCCTCCGTAAAAATCAGGATGAAGGACCTGGAGGGCGAAGGAAATCCATCCTCCAGTTGAACCTCCGGTGAGGACTCTGGCATAACTTTTGGGAATGACCCGGAAACGCTTTTCGATTTCAGGGATAAGTTCCTGATGAATGGCGTCTCCATAAGGCCCGTTATTAGGCGAATTCACTGCATAAGAATCATCGAAGTAAGGGGTGGGGTGTTGAATTTTCACCACGATAAAGCGAGGAAAATCGGGGGAGATCCATTGATGGTAAAAATCATTTTTTTCTTCCTCTTTGAATCCAAATGGGGCACGAAGAGAAAAATGTCCGTGTTTGTACAGAGTAGGATAATGAGTCTCTGGATGTTTCTGGTAACCTTTTGGAAGCAATACAGTCGCTCCTAGATAGATAGGGTGACCCCAGAATTCGGTGAGCAATTGACTTTTTATTTTGAATCGTTTCACCCAACGGGTATCGGAGGGGACTTCTACAGGAGGGATGACCTGGGTGGCTTTAATATGGACGCTTTGTTCTTTTTTGGGGTTTAGTTTGAGCTTTTTGACTTTGCTGTAGATATTCCCGGGAGATCGATTCCATCTTTGTCCTTCCCATTGGTCCATGTGCATCCAGACGACATGTCCATCCTTTCTTTCAAATTTCGTGTATTTATTCAACACAGCTTGAATGTAATATTCCCCAGGAGGAAGTTCACCGAGTTCGTTGATAGGATATCCTAAGGTGGTATGATTAATGGTGACGGTTTCTCCAGGGTGGAGGTTTTTGAAATTGACTCCAAAAAGCTGAGGAGCATATCGGCTGACTTGAAGTCGGGGTTCTTTTTTTTCTTTTTTGGTGATTATAAGGAACATTCTTCCTGTAAGGGGTCCTGTATGCGCCGACTCTGTGTAGGATATCTTAAACTGGAGTTTGGTAGGCGAATTATCTTTAGGAAAAGGTTTCATTCCTAAAAGTACAGATAAGAAAAAAATCACGGATAGGACAAAAAATGAATTTCTTTGGGATTTAATCATCAAATATTTCTCCTTTTTTGAAAGAGGTTGTTTTTTGGATTTTATTGAGTGGAAGGGAATCTCCTATAAGCTTTTTTTCAATAAAGAATCATCCTACCAAAAATCTGGATTCCAGGCAAAAAAGGATTTGATTTGTTATTGTGAAGCCGCAAATTTTATGTTATAAGCTATAAAAAATGAATCTTCAGATGGTAAAAATTTTCCATGGAAAAGGAGCTGGATAATGGAACAACTCTATGCCAACATTTCTCATTTTATTGATCAAGCCGCTACATTTGTGTGGTCCTACATGATTTATATCCTGTTTGCAGTGGGGGCATGGTTAACGATTAAGACACGTTTTGTCCAGTTCAGACGGTTAGGAGATGGGTTTAAACTGATATTTAAGGGGTTTCTAGGAAAAAAATCCAAGAAGAAGCTGGAGGGAGATGTTTCCCCTTTCGCAGCCCTTTCCACGGCTTTGGCCGCCACTGTGGGAAACGGAAATATCGGCGGTGTGGCTACCGCTCTATTTTGGGGAGGTCCTGGAGCCATATTCTGGATGTGGATTTGTGGGTTCGTAGGGATGGCCACCAAATACTCTGAGGCTTTTTTAGGGGTTAAATACCGGCAGAAATTCCCCGATGGGACGATCGCTGGTGGCCCCATGTATTACATAAAAAATTCTATGAAGAATAAAAAGGTAGCCACGACTCTGGCTTCCCTGTTTGCTGTGTTTGGTGCGTTTGCCGCTTTATTCGGAACGGGGAACATGATGCAGACCAACCAGATGGCCTTGGCCTTTAACAGCCAGCTTGGAGTCCCCAAATTCCTCACTGGAATCGTGGTGACCACTCTGGTTTCTTTGGTCATCATTGGAGGCATCAAGAGGATTGCAGCGGTGACAGAAAGACTGGTTCCCACTATGGTCATCCTTTATTTTATTTGCGGATTTTTAGTTATTTTTACTCATATAACCAAAGTTCCTCATGTGTTTTCTCTTATATTTGAACAAGCTTTCACTCCTTCAGCTGCCATCGGGGGATTTTTAGGAGCCACAGTGAGACAGGCCCTGCAGTTTGGATTCAGACGGGGTTTGCTCACCAATGAGGCGGGCTTGGGAAGCGCTCCCATTGCCCATGCGGCTGCTCAGACACCTTCCCCTGTCCATCAGGGGCTCATTGGGGTGGGAGAAGTGTTTATTGATTCCATCATTGTTTGCACTCTCACTGCGGTGATCAATCTTTCCAGCGGCATGTGGCAGAGTGGTCTCAACGGGACAGCCATGACTTCGGCAGCCTTCTCTGATACCATTCCTGTTTTTGGAGGCTTAGTGGTGGCCCTCTCTTCGTTCCTCTTTGGTTATTCCACCCTTTTGGCGTGGTATTACTACGGTGAGCAATGTTTGAAATTCCTGTTTGGCATCAAAATCACTTACCCCTACCGGTTTATGTATGTGGTATTGGTTTTTCTCGGTTCCATCCTCTCCGTCGAACTTGTGTTTTTTATCGGAGATATATCTAATGCCTTCATGGCTTTTCCCAATCTGATCGCTTTAGCGCTTCTGAGTGGTACGGTAGCTTCGGCAACCCGGAACTTTTTCAAGAAGTATCCTCGATTAGAGGATTTCGATAAAGAAAATGAATAAAAAAGGTGACATGATACCCATTTCCTTAATTTTGGGCGGCTTTATTCTCTTGGAGGATAGGGGATGATTTTTCAAATACTCAGTTTTTTTCAGAGTATTTCCTTTAACAGAAAAAAGGGGGAATGGATACGGTGTCACCATATTTATGGATTGTTTCCTTAATCATTGTTCTCTACGACATCATGGGCCCATTCGATAATGGGCTTTAGCCTTGAAGGGGCTAATTTATTGAGTTGTTCATAGGAAAGCCATCTGTATTCGTGATGTTCCGGTCTTCCGATTTCGGGATTGATGGAAAAAGTGACTTTGGAGTGAGAGGTTTCGGCTATGTAGTACCGGGCTATTTTCTTTCCCTTTCTGTAAGGCTCTGTTTCCTTGTAAATTTTTCCCCAATTAAACTTTAAATCTGAGATACCGGTTTCTTCTTTGACTTCTCTTTGGGCTGTTTTTAAGGGGTCTTCTTGAAGTTTCCCTTCCCCTTTAGGAAAATCCCAGTTTCTGTATGCCCTGAGGAAGAGATATTTCCA
>JAGXKI010000079.1 GCA_018335295.1 bacterium
TGAGACTACAACGGTTTTATCTCCTATAAACAAAAGCCACAGAGAAAAGCTGGAAAACGCTCAAAAGTTAGAATTCAGCCAGAATAATTTCTCCAGGGCAGTGGTCCTGTATGAACAAATTTTTTCCCTTTCTCAAAATAAAGAAATTCAAGCCCGGATGCTCAACAATATGGCGAGATGTTATAAAAAGTTAGAAAATTACGACAAATCCATACAATATTACTCTCGAATCTGCGAAGAATACACGAGGAACACCACTTCCACTTCACTCCCTTTGGACCTTATAGCCAAATTTCAGATTATCGATTGTTACCAAAGCAAAGGAGATCAGGAGAATTTCATAACCAAATCTCTTGATCTATACAGAAACCTTCTTCAAATGGAATGGAATCTCACTGCGGATCAGTTCAACACTTATTCCTCCATGATAGAAAAAGACGTATCAGACTTTTTGTCATCTGATGAAAAAGCCTTAGAGAATAACAATTACCATCAGGAATTCAAACAATTAAAAGAACTACACCAGAAAATTAGAGAAAAGTGGGAAATATCCAAAAACATTGAAAACTCTATCCTGCCTGAACTACGGAGGAGAATAAGTATATCTTCCATCCCCCCCTCTAATCCCCTTCACTATACAAGGCCTATAAATCAAATTGATTATCTGGTTATTGCCACTGCAATTCCCCGGAATCAAACGACAGACTCTAAAGGACTGCTGGGAATCAAAATCAACAACCAATATCTCATTCATCAAGAAGTCAAAAGAATAATGGATGAATTTCCTTTCTCGCAGGAGGTCTCTTTATCCATTTCTAATCTTTCAGGAGAAAATCTAATCCAAATCGGGGATTCTTCCTCGAGTACTGCCATGGTTGAAACATACTTTGATGAAAATTTTCCTCCTTGGAGAGTTAATTTTTTTTCAGCTGAAAACGGGGATTTCAATGTGATGAACTTAAGAAAAAGTTTTTATTTTTGGACTATTCTGACCATTCTTATCCTTCTCACCTTTGGAGCTTTCCTTGTGGTCAGGACAGTATCCCATGAAATGGAGGTTTTGAGATTAAAATCTGATTTTGTCTCTTCTGTATCCCATGAATTTAAAACCCCTATAACAGCTATTAAAACATTGATGGAGAGGCTCCGGCAAGGAAAAGTCCGTTCTCTAGATAAAAGAAAAAAATACTACTCCATCATATCCAAAGATGTAGATAAACTGGGAAGCCTGGTCAGAAATATCCTGGATTATTCCAAGGTGGATGCCCAAAAGAAACGATATTATTTCCAGAAAACAGATATAGGTCAACAAATCAAAGAAGAGATAGCTGATTTTAAAAAGGATAAACTCTATGAAAAGCTTCAAATCAAAATCCAGATAGAACCCGACATTCCTTTTCTCTATATAGATAGGGACGCTTTCTCTCTGGCTTTGAGTAATCTTTTAGAGAACGCGGTTAAATTCTCTCCCGATCAAAAAGCGATTTCAGTTGCAGCAAAAAAAATAGGAGACACCATTCAAGTGGATGTCACGGATAAAGGCTTGGGTATAGACTCCAATGAGATGGATAAAATTTTCGATAAATTTTACCAGGGAAAAAACACAGACCAAAAATCCCTTGGAGGGACAGGTCTTGGGTTGACCCTGGTCAAGCATGTGATGGAAGCTCATGAAGGAAAAGTTCAAGTGAAAAGTCAAAGGGGTGAAGGAAGTACTTTTTCCCTTATTTTTCCTATAAGATAGAAAGAAAAAAGGAATCAAACTTCATGATGAAAAAAGTTCTGATAGTGGAAGATGATATAGGAATCCTGGAGAGTCTAAAGGATGAATTTGAATCTTATGGGTGTACTGTATTTTGTGCCGAGGATGGAGATAGAGGATTGAATTTAGCTCGGAACAAAAAACCCGATCTTATTATCCTGGATTTAATTCTCCCCGAAAAAGACGGCTATGAGGTATGCCGGGAATTGAGGAAGGATAACTTCAAGACGCCTATCATCATGTTGACAGCCAAAGGTCAAGAGGTTGATAAGGTGCTGGGTCTGGAATTGGGAGCTGACGACTATGTGACCAAACCTTTTAGTTTGAGAGAGCTTATGGCCCGGGCCAGAGCCGTTTCTCGGCGAACAGTTGATCAAAAAGAAGAGATGGACAGCTATGCCTTTGAGGAAATAAAGCTGGACTTTAAAAAATATGAAGCTAAAAAAAAGGGAAAAACCTTGAAACTCACTCCTTTACAGTACCAATTGTTGAAACTCCTTATCGAGAATAAGGGAGAAGTCCTCACCAGAGACGAGCTGCTTGATGGAATCTGGGGAAAGGATAATGTCTGGATTTCTCACCGCACTATAGACAGCCATATTGCCAATATCCGAAGGAAGCTGGAGTCTGACCCTGCCGATCCAAAGCATATTCTCAATATCAGAGGAGTGGGATATAAGTTCGTGGACTGACGGTCTGTATGAAAAAAATGCAGTGTATTTGCACATTTCCTTAACATAATCACATAAGAAAATACATACATTATTATAAGAATGAGAAGAATAAAAAGGACTCATTGACCATGAAACAGATAATCAAACTGAAAAAAGGAAAAAGAATCCTTTTTTCTTTCTTCCTCATAGGGTTGAGCTCTCTCGTTCTCTTCTCATCACTATCACCTCAACAAACTGCAGGCGAGCTTTTCCAAGAAGCTCTTTTCCTGGAAGAAGCCGAAGGGAAATTGAAAAAAGCTATCAAACTTTATCAGAAAATCTTGAATCAGTTTCCGGAAGAAAGAGAAATAGCGGTTAAAGCTCAGCTTCATATCGGCCTCTGTTATGAAAAATTAGGATTAGAAGAAGCTCGAGAAGCTTTTGAAATAGTGATTCAAAAATTTCCGGATCAGGAAGAAGAAGTTGAACTCGCACGCCAAAAGTTGGGCCGTTTGTTAGAGGCCAAAGCTGTGATCGAAGATACAAAAACAGAATTGACCATGCACAAAGTGTTTACGGGAGTCAATAAAGATTTTGTAGGCTCTTCCTCTCCTGACGGACGATACATGTCCACAGTGGACTGGGACACAGGAGACCTGGCTGTTAAGGAAATATCTTCCGGCGAACTGAGCCGGATTACAGATAAGGGAAGTTGGAAAGAGTCCTCGGAATACGCGCTGGTCTCTATTTGGTCTCCGGATGGAAAAAAACTGGCTTATTCCTGGATGAATAAAAAAGGATTTTTTGAGCTTCGAGTCATTGACTTCAAAGGGGAAAACTCCCGAATTCTCTATCGAAACAAAGAATATTTTAGGGTCACACCTTATGACTGGTCCCCGGATGGGAATTACATCTTGGCAGGAATGGGAAAGATAAAAAAAATCACACAGCTAGCCATGATTTCTGCTGCGGAGGGAAGAGTCCGTATTCTCAAACAGGGTCGGATTTCTTCAGGTTTCTTTCTGTCGGATAGCGAGACCATTATCTACGGTTTCATTTCCGAAACTTCCGGTTCCCGGGGAAATGATATCGCCCTAATTGAAACAAAAAGCGGTGAACAATCCATTCTTGTGGCTCATCCGGCTCACGATGTTCCTCTGGTCTGGGATGCCCAGGATGAAAGGCTTTTTTTTATAAGTGACCGTACAGGAGACAGGGATATATGGGCACTGGATATGAACCAGGGCCAACCCAAGGAAAAGCCCTATCTTCTCAAAAAGGATATAGGGAATATATCTCCCTTAGGATTCACAGATGATAAAGACCTTTATTATGTGCATTATGCCGGGATGCATGATGTGTACACAGCCGCTCTAGCCCCCGAAACAGATTCTTTCTCAAAGCCTGTTGAAAAAGCCACCCAGTTCTTTATCGGAGCTAACAAATCCCCTGATTTCTCTTTAGATGGGAAAAATCTGGCCTATATTTCAGAAAGGTCCTACAGTCCCGGCCGCTTCCCTCAACCTGTCATATGTATTCAATCTCTGGAATCCGGTAAAACACGGGAACTTATTCCGGAATTCGAGTATATGAGGTTTATCCGCTGGTCAGCGGATGGGAATTATTTTTATTGTTTTGGGCTTGACTGGAAGGGGCGTAAAGGCCTTTATTCCATCGATGCCCGAACAGGAGATTTCACTTATTTAAAAGAGTTTAAAGAAGGGGAGTTCATTGCTGAGCTGGATGTTTTTCCGGACGGCAAAAAAATCGTTTACAAGAAATGGGACTCAGGGGGAAGGGAAAAGGCTCCTGCTATGAGCCTTCGAATCAGGAATATTCAAAGCGGAAAAGAAAAAGAAATCTACCGTCGTGAGAACGCCAGTCAAACCCACCTGTTGGCTTTATCATGGGATGGGAAATGGGTGGCCTTTAATGACCGTGACCCGGAAAAGACAATAAATGTCATTCCCGTATCAGGCGGCGAGCCAAAAGAACTGCTCCGAAGGACGCCTGAATATAATATTTTGTCACTGGAATGGAAGCCTGGAAGCCATGAAATCTATTTCATCAAAGGCGGTGAGCTCAATCAGTTATGGAGCCTCAGCTTGGAGAACCCAAATCCCCAAAAAGAGGACCTGTCCATGAGAAGCATGAGAGAAATGTGTTTCCATCCAGGCGGGAAGCTGATTGCCTTTAAAGCCGGTTATTTGGAAGCTGAAGTCTGGGTCATGGAAAATCTCCTTCTTTTAAAAAAAGGCAAAGAACTCTTTAAGTAGAGCGGATCACCACGGGAATTTTGGGCTGGTGTGGCGATCCGCTCTTTTTGTTTTTAAGAGGATTTTTAGCCAATCACTTGGTGGTTATTGAAACAGTATCAGAACAGCTTTCTCCATAATCATTGTAAGCACAAACCTGGTAAGTGTATTTCTCACCGGAAGAGATATTATTATCTTCATATGAGGTGGTGTTTGATCCGACCGTTGCATAATGAGTTCCATCGCGATAGATTTTGAATCCGTCTTCATTCGTGGAGTTGTCGTTCCATTCCAGCACAACTTTGGGAGCTCTGCCAGGCTGCTTGGCCGTAAGACCACTTGGAGCTTCCGGAGCTTCAGAGTCGCAAGTCGGAGTTGTGGCGCTGGCTTCATTGGAATAATCAGAATAACCAGCATCGTTATAAGCTCTCACTCTGTATGAGTAGGTCGTATTTTCATTGAGATTGGTATCGGTATAGGAAGTCGTATTTGCACTCACTGTAAATGTTTGGCCATCTGTTGTTCTTTCAATTTCGAACCCGCTTTCATTATCCGAATTATCCGTCCAAGTGAGCTCTATCTGATCACAAGCAATTGCTGTGGCATCTAAATCACTGGGTGCTGCCGGAGGTTCTTCAGTTGAAGTTCCGGGATTTTTTATGAAGTCGATGTAGAAATAGAAATTGCCTTTGGCCTGCATGGGATAGTACCATGTGGAGTCCGTACAGTACCGCTCTTTGACCCGCAAATAGGCTTCATCACCGGCATAAAAATCATCGTAAGGATAATCCTTGTAATAGACCAACATCCTCCACGCCCCATCACACTCTATATCATATGAATCCAATTTGATGATCACCATGTTAAGGGCATTGTTGTTATCGCAAGCTCTCCAATAATTGATGCTTCTGCGGAATTGAACATCATGATAGGTCGGCTCCTCATAGCATCCTTCCCTGTAACGGGTGACTATTTTAAGATAATCACCGGGTTCGCCGGGGTCGCTGGAAGTTCCCAATGTATATATCTCTCCTGAGGACATGCTTTCAATATCCTGGTCGAAAACGGTGATCTGATACTGGAAATATTGATAATCGTTTTCAGCCGTTCCGTCAGAATAGGGATGGGTATTATCCAAAAATTCAGCCATACATCCAGCATCACAGTTCAAACATCCGGAACATGAAGAGGGAGGGAACTGACAGCAGTATTTATCATCGTCCGGATAGGTGACTTCATACAGAACAGGTAAATCCTGAAATCCAACATAATCTTCGGGTGCAATACCTGTTCCTACATTTTCATTAGTCAATTTGAAATTAAGGTTATACGCAAAATCATAATACCTCTTCCACGGTCCGGTTATGGAATTCTTTTGGACTGTCACTTCAATAGTCGAGCCGTTATTTTCATACAAGTACACGCCATCAGTA
>JAGXKI010000026.1 GCA_018335295.1 bacterium
TTTCATTCAGAACCATCCCACCCAATGAGAGGACTATCATGAAAAAAACAAAACCTGCAAAAAAAATAATCATTCGTTCTGAAAAAGAGACCCCTTTAATGCCAATGTCTCTGGGCTCCATGACTCACAACCGAACCGGAGCCTGGAGAAACCTGAGGCCCGTCATCAATCTAGAAAAATGCATTCTGTGTGGAATCTGCTGGAAATTCTGTCCAGATGTGGCCATTTACGTCCAAAACGAAAATCCAATCATCGATTTGGACTACTGTAAAGGATGCGGTCTCTGTGCTGAAGAATGCCCCACAAAATGCATCGATATGGTGAAGGAGGAAAGATGAGAAAAGTGATTATGGGCAATCATTCTCTTTCATACGGAGCCATGCTTTCCAGGGCTCAAGTGATTGCAGCTTATCCCATCACCCCTCAAACTCAAGTGGTGGAGCTGCTTTCGGAAATGTGTGCGGACAAAAAGCTGGACGCTAAGTTCATCAAAGTCGAATCAGAACATTCCGCTATGGCAGCCTGTTTGGGAGCTTCCCTGGCTGGCTCAAGAACTTTTACCGCCACCTCGGCTCAAGGGCTGACCTTGATGCACGAACTTCTCCACTGGGGTTCAGGAGGAAGGATGCCTGTGGTTATGGGAAACATCAATCGAGCCATGGCTCCGGGCTGGAGCATCTGGTCTGACCAGAATGACAGCCTCTCTCAAAGAGACACAGGCTGGATGCAGTTCTACTGTGCCAGTAACCAGGAAGTCCTGGATACCGTAATCCAAGCGTTTAAAGTCTCAGAAAAATTAATGATTCCCAGCATGGTTATTCTGGATGCCTTCACTTTATCCCATACCTATGAAGTGGTGGATATTCCAGACCAGGAGAAAGTGGACGAATTTCTGCCTTCTTTTGATCCTCCCATCAAGCTGACCTCTGATGATCCTCGAGCTTTCGGGGGACTTACTTCCTCAGAGCATTATTTCGAGTTGAGGTACAAACTCCAAAAAGATATGGAGAAGGCTCCGGCTTTGATTGAAAAAACAGGTAAAGAATACCAGGACTTAGTCGGCCGCTACCTAGGGGCTGTTGAAAAATACCGATGCGACGATGCGGAACTGATCCTGGTTACATCGGGAACGATGGGTTATACCGCTAAAGTCGCTGTGGATGAACTGCGCAAAGAAGGAATCAAACTGGGAAATCTGAGGATCAAAGCATTCCGTCCCTTTCCCTTTGAAATTGTCCAAAACACTCTGAAAAAGGCCGCCAAAGTGGCGGTTGTGGACCGAAACATATCCTATGGTTACCACGGGATTTTCTACCAAGAAGTGAAATCAGCCCTGGGTGGATCCGATTCCGGTCCCGGTGTGTTTGGATTCATCACAGGCCTGGGAGGAAGAGACATCACACCTTCCAGTTTCAAAGAAATCGCTCAGTATGCCCTTAAAAAAGATAAACCCGAAGAGAATATCGTGTGGATAGGAGTGAAAAGATGAAAAAGAAAAAAACTATGAAGTTTTCTATTCCTGAAGAAGAATTCATGAATCCCGGCCACTTGGCCTGCCAGGGATGTGGAGCCACTCTGGCCATGCGGTATGTGCTTAAAGGAGTGGGGGGAAGAACCGCTCTTTCCATCCCTGCCTGCTGCTGGTCGGTGATCGACGGACCCTTTCCCTACTCTTCTCTGGATGTCTCCATTTTTCACTGTGCCTTTGAAACCGCTGCCGCTTCAGCTTCTGGTTTGAAAGCCGGACTGGAAATGAGGGGAGATACAGAGACCACCGTAATCGCCTGGGCCGGAGACGGAGGTACGGTTGATATCGGGATTCAGGCTTTATCGGGAGCTGCGGAAAGGAACGAAGACATCCTGTATGTGTGTTATGATAATGAAGCTTACATGAACACCGGAATCCAGAGAAGCTCATCCACCCCTTATGGAGCTTGGACCACGACAACACCGGTCAAACATTTCAAAAACAGACCTAAAAAGGATATTGGGGCCATCATGGTGGCTCATGAAATTCCTTATGTGGCCACAGCCAGCATCGGCTACCCGGAAGACCTGGTGAAAAAGGCTAAAAAAGCAAAAGACATCCAGGGAACCCGGTTCCTCCATATCTATGCCCCCTGTCCTTCAGGATGGAAGAGCCGGCCCGAGGACACCATCCGGCTTTCCCGCATGGTGGTGCAGAACGGGATTTTTCCCCTTTATGAAGTGGAAAACGGGGATAAATACAAAATGAACATCAAACCTCGAGAAAAAAAACCTATCGATGAATACATCCGACTGCAAGGAAGATTCCGCCATTTGACAGAAAAAGATATTGAACAAATGCAGAAGGAAGTTGATAAAAAATGGGAGCGCCTGCTCAAAAAATGTGAAGCCAGCAACAAATAATTTAAATTTAAAAAGTCAAAATGGTTCACTGTTAAATTGCTTGATTGTTCCATTGTCATAAGAATTCAAAAGTTGAATATGGGTTGAGAACGAGAAGATGAAGAAGAGAGACTGATAGAATTCCAAATTCAAAGTTTAAATTTCAAAAAGATAATAATTAAAATAAGAAAAATTCGTCTTGGGGGCGAAGCCACCATAAGCAATTAATAGGAAAGGTAGGAAGAAAGAGAAGAAAAATAACCGGTGATTAATAGAATTCCTATGAGGATCAGTAATATTCCCCCGAGAGTGGCAATTGTTTTGAAATGCTTCCGTAAGGACTTAAAATATTCGAAAAATTTGTGAAGGATGAGGCCGGAGAGCAAAAAGGGGATCCCGATGCCTAAGGAATAGAAACAAAGAAGCATCATTCCCTGAAATAAATTCTGGGTCGTGGCCGCCATGGTGAGTATGGTTCCCAGAATAGGTCCTACACAGGGTGTCCATCCGGCTCCAAAAGCCATCCCCACCAATAAGGTTCCGAAAAGGCCCATCGGCTTTTCCTGAAGATGAATCTTTTTTTCCCTTTCCAGAAAGCTCAACCGAAACACTCCCGCAAAATGAAGTCCCAGGAAAATGACAATGATCCCCCCGCCAATTTCAAGCCACCTTATGTGGGAGGATAAAAATTGCCCCAGGAATGTGGCACTGGCTCCCAGCGCCATAAATATGAGAGAAAAACCCAGTATGAACATCAATGAGTTCACGACCACCACACGTCGAATCCGGCTTAAATTTTCTCCGCTGGAAAGCTCTTCCAGAGAAACTCCGGTGATAAAGGCGATATAAGAAGGGATGAGAGGAAGGACACACGGAGAAAGAAAGGATAGAAATCCGGCTGAAGCAGCCACAAATATAGAGATGTTCCCGGTACCCAGCATCTATCCTACTTCTTGCTCAACTCCAGAAAATACTTTTTCATGGTTTCCTTATCCATATAACCTACATGTTTATGGCGGATCTTTCCCTCTCTATCGATGACGATAGTGGTGGGAATGTAGCGTCCCGGCTGATAATCTTCCACAACCTTTGGGGTAGCCATAGCTACCGGATAATTGATTTCATAGGATTTGACAAACTGTTTCACTTTGTTTCTGTTTCCTTTATCCAAAGAAATCCCGATAATTTCCAACCCTTCAGCCTGATACTCTTCATACATCTCAATAAAACCCGGAATCTCATCCCGGCAGGGTGGACACCAGGTGGCCCAAAAATTTAAAAATAAGACTTTCCCTTCATAATTAGAAAGAGACACTGTTTTTCCATCCAGAATCTCCAGACTGAACTCAGGAGCCTTTTTGACCTTATCATCCACAGCTCCAATTCCCTGAACAATAAGGAGGATTCCTAACCCCAAAACTATAGGAAACGACCGAATCTTTTTCATCATATTTTCTCCTACCCTACTAATTATATAGCAATTATAGAGATAAAAATAGTTTCAGTCAATTCTTTTTTCTATCTCTAATTTATGAGCCCGAAATATTGGCTTAAAAATAAAGCTTTCGTTCATTCGGTTTCTTTGGTTTCTAGAGTTCATCAGGTTTCATATGTCATTCTGAGCTTGACCCGGAATCCAGTGATGTAAATCCTGGATTCCCGTACCCGCTTTCGCGGGCCCATGCTTACCCGCGGGAATGACAAGATAGTAGCGGGAATGCCAAAATAAATAACTTCGAAATTTTTTGACAATTCAACAATGAAGCAATTTATCTATGCAGCCATTTAACAGTGAATATTTTTGACTTTTGATTTTTGAATTATCATGTTTTCAGACTCATCACCAGCGGTAGACTACAGAGGCCCAGGTAAAACCGGCCCCAAAAGCCACCATAACCACAATATCTCCCTTCTGCAGTTGGCCCCCAACTTTGAGCTCATGGAGGCTTATGGGAATAGAAGCCACCGAGACATTGCCGTAGCGGTGGATATTGGAATAAACTTTTTCCGGGGGAAGATTCAGACGTTTTCCCGTAGCCTTGATAATCCTTATATTGGCTTGATGGGGAATCAAACAATCCACATTTTGGGGAGTCAACCCTGCTTTTTTCAACGCCACGGTAGCGGCTTCTCCCATTCGTTTCACCGCGTGCTTAAACACCTCATTGCCTTTCATATGAAGATAATGAAGGTCCTGGTCCACTGTTTCCTTTGTGGCTGGATTCCGGCTTCCCCCTCCTGGCTGGAACAGGAGATTTCCTAATTTTCCATCAGCTTTCCAGTAATGAGAAAGCATTCCTGAATCGTCCTCACTCTTTTCCAGAATGACCGCGCCCGCAGCATCACCAAAAAGCACACAAGTGCCGCGATCCTTCCAGTTTGTGATCTTGGTCAAACATTCTGACCCCGCCAGAAGTATCCGCCGGGGCCCTCCATTCAGTATCAAACTACGGGACAAAATCATTCCATAAAGGAATCCTGTACATCCGGCAGAGATATCAAAAGCAGGAATATGATCAGCTTGAAGACCTTTTTGAACCCAGCATGCCGTGGAGGGAAAAAGAGTATCCGGAGTGGAGGTGCCTACAATAATCAGGTCAATGTCCTCAACTTCCAGATTTCCGTTATGGAGAGCCCTTCGACAAGCTTCTATGGTCATATCCGAAGTGGCCTGCTCAGGAGAAGCCATCCGCCGTTCCTTTATCCCTGTTCGTGTGGTGATCCATTCATCTGAAGTCTCCACCATTTTCTCAAGATCCGCGTTGGTTAAAACTTTCTCAGGAACATAAAAACCCGAACCGACAATTTTGATTTGTTTATTGTCTTGTCTTTCCATGATCGCACCAAAAGACCCTACTCTATAGCATACCTGAGCCTGATTTGCAAATAGGAACAAAGAATACTACAATCAAAAAAACAAATGAAAGCAAAGCATTTGGGCGCTCTTCTTTTCATAGGGATTCTTTGGGTTCCTCTTCCCATCTGGGGTCAAATGACTTTAGGTCAATACCAGGATGAAGCCCCTGTCCGCACATGGAATACCTTGGGACTGTCCACCGCTGCTTCTATGGGAATGGGAGGCACTCATTTCTCTTCTGCTTCTGATTGTTCGGCATCACTTAAAAATCCGGCTCTTCTGAATTCACTTCCCAGTTGGACTTTGACGGTCAACGGATCCCTCACTCGAGCCGCTTTCTTTAAATATGCCATCATGAATACAGGGGTTTTATCCACATCGGAAAACATCCATCTTCTGTTGTACTCTGCTGATTTTGCAGGGGCTTCATTCAAATACAAACGTTGGGCCTTTTCTCTTTCCACATCTCTTCTTCAAGCCTACAACCGACCTTCCATAGAATCGAGTTACACATACAAAGGTCAACCCTATTACACTTTGAATTTCAAGCAGGAAGGCACATTAAAGAATATCCATTTCTCCATTTCCCGAAAACTCCACCGTCGATTTTCTGTAGGATTGGGCTTTAATTTTGTTTACGGGTCCATGAATAAACTCAGCAAACAAGAATGGAACCGATTGAATATCACCATAACCGATCGAAAATCCCACAATTTCCGGGGTTTCTACTTCAACGGAGGTCTGGTCTGGAATCTTTCTTCCAAGGTGACTCTGGGGGCCGTGATTCGAACTCCCTACGCCCAAAAATCAAATAGTGAAAGTCTACTCAGGTACCACTCCCCCTCAGGCAACACAGACATCCAGACCAAAGCCAACGGAGAAAACACCTACCATCAACCTCTTGTTTTGGGAGGAGGTCTCACTTATATTTTCTCCGATCGGCTGAAAGCCACAACGGAAATTAGCTATTTCAAATGGTCAGGTTATAAAATCGATTATTTCGGAGAAGAACTGAGCCGAAATTTCAAGGATGTGGCCAAAATCAACACGGGGATGGAATATTTTCAACCTTTTTCAATTTTACAAAAATCCCTCTGGATACCCTTGCGTATGGGTTTTGTTTACGATCCTCAACCCATGAAGGACCCTTCTTCTTATTATATTTACCTTACTCTAGGAACAGGGGTTCATTGGGGAAAGTTATCTGTAGACATCGGAGCCATGATAGGAAAAGAAAGGGGGTCTGGAGATCAACTTTCCGCCCAAAAGGTGGCTCTTTCTCTCAGTTACAAACATTAAAATGATAGAAACCAGCCCTTATCGAGGTTAAAATGAAAAAAATCATATTCATACTTCTTATTCTCTCTCAAATCTATCCTTACCCCCTCTATTCTCAATCTACCCCCGAACAAAAATTGATCACTGTGTCAAAGAAAAAAGAAACAGTTGAAAAACTCCTTCAGTGGAATGCTGATGTATTGATGGAAAGGAAAGGAAAAATCTATATTCTTGCCCGCCCTAAAGATTTAAACAAACTCCAATCCAACCACATCCCCTACACCATGGAAAAGCTTCCCTCCTCCACTCCTTTAGGGTCTATGAGCTCCCAAAATGGAATCAATGGAGCCTACCATTCTTACTCAGAGCTGGAAAGAGATTTATTAACCCTGGAGGAAAAACATCCCCAAACAGTGAAAGTTTTTAATATCGGAGACACCTTAGAGAAAAGAAACATCTACGCCCTGAAAATTAGCGATCATGTCCAAATGGATGAACAAGAAGCTGAAGTGATTTTTTTAGGGTGCCATCATGCCCGAGAATGGATCTCCGTGGAAGTTCCTCTTTTACTGGGGAAACATCTGGCCGAAAACTATTCAACCGACCCTCAGATTCAAGAAATAGTCAACCAGAGCGAAATCTGGATTGTTCCCTTGGTTAACCCTGATGGCCTCCATTACAGTATTTATTTTTACCGCTACTGGAGGAAAAACAGACGGAACAACGAAGACGGCACCTATGGAGTGGACCTCAACCGAAATTATGACTACAAATGGGGATTTGACAACAAAGGATCCAGTCCTCAGTCCTCTTCGAATGTTTACAGAGGAAATTCTCCCTTTTCCGAACCGGAAACTCAGTCCATCCGGGATCTTTTTTCCATAAAGAATTTTCAGGCTCTGATCAGTTATCACAGTTACTCCCAGATCATCCTTTACCCCTGGGGATACACCACTCAACCTTCCCCTAAAGATGAAATGATGGAAAATATGGCCGCTCAAATGTCGGCTCTCATGAAGCCCGTCAGCGGACGGGTTTACCGCTACGGTCAAGCTGGAGCTTCCCTCTATCTTACCAACGGAGATACCACAGACTGGGCCTTGGGAGACCACAACATCCCCTCCTTTACCATAGAACTTCCTCCGGTAGATATCCTGCACGGAGGTTTTTTTAACTCAGAAGAAGATATCCACCATATATTCAGGGAAAATCTTCCAGCGGCTCTCTATCTCATTCGCTGGGCCATCCAGGAGTACTCCCCTTCTTCTCTCCCTCCAGAACCCTCTTCCCGAAACTCCCCCCTTAGGAAAGAGCGAAAATAATCCAGGTCCTACTCCAAAGGGACGGCTCCTTCTTCCCGTATTCCTAAATCAAGATCACTCCCTTTGAAACACTTGACAAAAGTCTGAGAAAGCTATATGAAATACTGAAAAATGCTTCCCAAATCAATCGGAATTATTTTCCTTTTCCAGCAGTCTCCTTCTCCCCCAGATGGAGGACTCCCCTTCTGGATTTTCTGGCTTCTCACCAGCTTTATTTTTCTTCTGCTCGTGTTTATCTTTCTCCGAGACAAACAGCTTCGACAGAGAATCAACTCCTTCTTTTTCAGATTGCGGAAACAACTGATAGCTTTTCATCTCCGTCACAAACATAAAAAAGAATTGAGGGAAAAAAATACCCTGTTTAAGGAAATAGGACAGACTGCGTGGATGAAAGGAATAAGCATGAAGGAGAACCCAGGCATCACTCAACAACTGAGCTATCTGGATAAAAAAAGTCAAACCCATCACCAACAGCTAAAGGGCGCCCATTCCGAATTGGATTCACTTCAACGGGAGTTAAAAAAAGCCCGCCAAGAAATTCAATCTCTGAAAGAAGAAAAGCCTGAATTGAAAAAGAAAAATAAAAATTCATTCCCCGATTCCTCACACATATACAAGAGAATCCAGCAGCATTTACGCACCAAAAAAGCCAGAGTTCAAAACATTAAAAAAGAGATCCAAAAATTGGAGAAAACAAAGAAAAAAATCAACCAGGACATCAACCATATAGAGAATCAAAAGGAAAATCTATTCCAAAATTTGGGTCAATTGGTGAAGGAGAAAAGGATAGATTATAACGCTCTCTCCCATTACTACATTCAGGTGGACGAACACAATCATCGAATCCAAAAATTGGAAAACCATATGCGAAACATAAAATAAGAGGAATCACTCCTGTTTACTCTTTTCTCCTCTCTATTTACAATAGATTGTTATGAAAACTCCCATTTTTCTCCATATATGCTGTGGACCTGATGCCCTGTATGTGGTGGACCTTTTGAGTCAAAACTATAAAGTCACGGGATACTTCTACAACCCCAATATCCACCCCCCTAAGGAATACCACCTCCGACTTGAAGAAACCAAAAAAGTGGCCCGACTCCTTCAATTTGACCTTGTAATTGGAGACTATGAAGACAAGAAATGGTTCCACATGACCCGGAAATTTAAAGATGAACCTGAAAAGGGAACTCGATGTGATATATGCTACTCTATGAGATTGGATAAGACAGCTCAAAAAGCTGTGGAAAAGGGGTTTGAGATGTTCACCACTGTGATGAGCTTAAGCCCTTGGAAAAAAGCAGAAACTATGAACCGTATGGGAAGAATGCTTGCACGAAAATACGGGATAAAGTTTCTTGAAGCCAATTTTAAAAAGAAAGACGGATTCAAAAAGAGTGTGGAATTGAGCAAAAAGCATGGTCTTTACCGACAGAATTACTGTGGGTGCCTCTACTCAAGATAATTCATTGTTGAACTGTGAAATTGCTGAATTGTTTCATTGCTGGAATAAGTAAAGTTAAATAAATTATGAGAAAAAAAGAGAAAAAATCCCCCAAGAAGGGCTCGGCGGTAGATATCATGGTCTTCGGAGTGGTCCAAGGAGTGGGATTCCGACCATTTATCTACCGTCTGGCCCAGAAGTACCACTACAAGGGATGGGTTCAAAATAAAGGCTTTGGTGTAAAGATCCATCTGGAAACAAACAAGGAAACCGATTTTCACTCCTTTATTCAGGAGATAAAAGACCATTCTCCCTCTCTATCTCAAATTGAGGACCTTACTTTTCAACCCACTTCTTTTCAGAATCTCCAAGAATTTCAAATAAAAAAATCCCAAGACAGTGAAAGTTTTGTTTTCATATCTCCAGATATTTCCATCTGTGATCACTGTTACCGGGAAATGATAAATCCCTCTGACCGACGTTTCCATTATCCTTTCATTAACTGCACAGACTGCGGGCCCCGATACACCATCGTGGAGTCTTTGCCCTACGACAGACCCCAAACCTCCATGAAAAATTTCACTATGTGCGAACAGTGCCGCAGGGAATACCAAAATCCTTTGGACCGGAGGTACCACGCTCAACCCATTGCCTGCCCTCGGTGCGGTCCTCAAGTAAAATTGATTAAAAGCAAAGAGGAAACCGATATCAGCGGAGGAATCCAAGAAGCTGCCGACCTCATAAATCAGGGAAAAATTCTGGCAGTCAAAGGACTGGGAGGCTTCCACCTGGTATGCAGTCCTTTTCTTCCCCGAACTCTCTCTAGACTGAGAAAGATCAAGCAGAGAAGGACCAAACCTCTGGCTTTGATGGCCAGAGATACAGATACGGTGAGACAATATGCTTACTTATCTTCTTCAGAGGAAGAGCTTCTCTGTTCTCCGCGCCGTCCCATTGTTCTTTTGAACAAAAAGAAAGATATTGAGGGAATTTCTCCTTTTCTTCATGAGCTGGGCTTTATGCTCCCTTACACTCCTCTTCATTATCTGCTTCTCCAAAAAACAGCATTGATCGTGGCCACCAGCTCGAATAAAAAAGATTCCCCTATCATGAAGGATGAAGAAGGCATCGAAAAACTCTGTGATTACATTTTGACACATAACCGCCCCATCCATATGCGGGCTGACGATTCGGTGCTCAAAGTGGTGGAGAAAAGCCCCCTCTTTCTCCGGAGGGCCCGCGGATACGTCCCTTTCCCCCAAAAAGTACCCCCAGGATTGAAATCCTCTTCTCAAATCATTGCTTTGGGTGGGGAACTTAAAGACACTGTTTCCGTTTATAAAAATGGATATGTGGTGACCAGTCAGTTTCTTGGAGATTTGGATGAATACCCGAACCTCCGCTATTTTGAAGAAACCCTCCACCATCTCACCCACCTTTTTGAAGTTAAACCTGAGTTAGTGGTCTCCGACCTTCATCCCAACTTTCATACAACCCGGTATGCCCAAAAAATGGGAATCCCCCACCTCCAAGTCCAGCATCATTTTGCCCACATCCTGGCTCCTCTTCTGGAACATCAAATACCTCCAGGAACAAAGGTCTTGGGGGTGGCTCTAGACGGATATGGCTACGGGGCCGACGGCCACGGATGGGGAGGAGAATTCCTTATCGGGGACTACTCCTCCTACCAAAGATTTGCTCATTTTAGGTATGTGCCCCTTCCGGGAGGAGATGCTGCTTCCAAACAGCCCTGGAGAATGGCTCTTTCTTACCTGAGAGACTCTTTCGGACCCTCTCTCCCCGAAGTCAATTCTCTTGAAAAAATAAGTCCAAACAAAAGAAAAGGGATTCTCACCATGATGGAAAAAAAGCTCCGCTCCCCTCTTATATCCAGCTGCGGCAGACTTTTTGATGCCGTAGCCTTCTTGGCAGGTGTGTCTCCGGATGAAATGGAGTTTGAAGCGGAAGCTCCGATGAGACTGGAGGCCGCTGCCGCTGAAAACCTCCAGGACTTTTATCCATTTTCAGTGGAGGGAGAGGGGAGGCCTTTCCAAATTTCTTTTTCTCAAACCATCCAGTCTTTGGTCCAAGACCTCCATGAAAATCGCTCTCCTTCTCTCATCTCAGCCAAATTTCACAACACTTTGTCTCAGGTCATTCTCACCATTGCGGAGAAAGTCAGAAAAGAGCAGAATATCCAAACTGTGGTTTTAATCGGAGGAGTCTTCCTGAATAAAAGGCTTCTCCACACCACCCAAAATCTTCTCCAAAAAAAAGACTTCCACATCCTGAGGCCGGTTCTTTATTCTCCCAATGATGAATCCATATCCCTGGGCCAGATTGCTCATGGACTGAACTATCTCACCTGAAGGATTCATAAAAAGGAAGTACTTTCAATAAACCCGAAGATCATGAAAGAGGTTGGATTGGGCCTGGTTTGAACTTTTTTAAGCTCAATCCATACGGATTTTTATTCCTCCGATTAGAGAGGATACGGCGTTGATAATCAAAGCGATCAACAGTCCCCCTAATCCCAGAATTCCAAAACCAAAAATTCCCCCTAAAATTCCATAAAAAATGCCTCTAACAAGAGTCCCATCTATACGGACAATAAAAGAAGGCAAAGCTTGGACAATCCCTGTAAAAAATTCCGTTGTCCCTGTAAATACACCCAGCAAGAGACCTGCAAATAAACCCACCGCTCCCCAGAATAAAAGAAAAGATAGATAATGGACCGTATGGAATACTCGGAAAACTCTTTCCTCTTTCTCTCCAGCTTTAGGGACACCCTTGACTTCTTGATCAAGAGAGGCCCCACAATGGGAACACATCCCATCTAAAAATTCCGAAAGCTGTCCGCATTGAGGGCATATTTGGCTTTCAGCTTGCTCCTCTTCTTTAAGGTATTTCGTTTCTTTTTTCTCCTCTTCTTTAACCTTTTCTCCACAATATTCGCAAACTTCGGCATCCAGATCGTTCTCATACCCACAATGAATGCATATGGCCTTTCCCTCATTCTGAGAGGGAGGTTCAGCTTGGATCCATCTTTCTCCATCAAAATAATACCACTTGCCGGTTTGGGCTCCTATCGTCCACCACCGGCCCTTTTGATCTCTAAGGCGCAGCTTCTTCAAGCGGCTTTTGAATTGACGATCAGAAATTTTTTTCTGACGATGTTTTTGTTTTAACTGATTGAATTCTTTTTTAACCTTTTCAAACGGCTGTTCCATATTTTGCTCTCTTATCGTAAGTTTTTTATTTTCAATAAATTTTATATCTTTAATTATTTCATTAGTTTAACTAGAGCGCCCAAATGTTGTGCAAACTGTCAAATTTCCTCTATTTTTCTTACATTTTGATGGAAAATGAGCTTAATTTCTACCGTTTTTCCACAGAATCTGTGGAAATCTTTACCCTTTATTTTTCTAAATCAATCCCTGGCTTACCATAGTGAATAGACTGTAACCTTTGATGGGAGCGGGAATGAAAGAGAGAATAAAAATCAAAAAAACAATCACTCCGATCAATTTTCTCCTAGGAGAAAGGGAAATGTGTTCATCTGTGATCCGGGGATGTTTTAGACCCAAAAAATAGATAAGTCCCGCCCATATGAACCATCCTATCCAGAAAAAAATGCCCAGAAGAATAAACCCCACCAACAAGAGAGGGGCAGTTTTTCGGGCTTTGGAACCCAGAAGAGCATACATCACATGACCTCCATCCAACTGCCCCACCGGAAAAAGGTTGAGTGCCGTAACAAAAATTCCTACCCATCCAGCAAAAGCCATAGGATGAAGAATCACATCAAAATCTCCCGGAGTTCCTTGAAGAATAAATCTTCCCATGATCTTCAAGATTAAAGGTTCCCCAAAAACAAGACTTCCTTCTCTGGGAAGAGAGGGAACCACCTTGGAAAGATTCAGGCCGTACACCAGAGCAGGAAGAGAAAGGAAAAAACCTGTTAAGGGCCCGGCTACACCCACATCAAAAAGCTCTTTTTTCCTTGTAATGGGTGATTTGATCTTGATAAAGGCTCCGAGAGTGCCTATAAGTGTGGGAGCCGGGATGAAATAAGGAAGAGTTGCGTTGATGCGGTAATGACGGCAGGCCAGGAAATGTCCCAATTCATGACCGAGTAAAATCCCCATGAGGACACCCGCGTAAATGAAGCTCATTTGGATGATTTGAGGATCTTTCAGTACTCCGGAATCCAAAGAGACTTGTGGATTTTGGGCCGCGACATCTCCATATTTGTAACTGATTCCCCAAGAAAAACCCACCACAAATGTAGAAACGAGGGTGACCCCAAAAAGAATCACGTTCAACCAAATTCTTCTGGGAAAAGGAGCCCGGTGGGAGCGGGAAGCGAGAGTCGAGGAGTTTTTATATTTTTCCTCCATGTTTTCCTTTTATAAAAAAATAGGAGTGATGTCCCTCACTCCTATTCTGTAATAAACTGAACACAGTGTGGTTATTCTTCTCCCTGAAGCCTCCTGTACTTTGCTTCCAATTCTTCGCGGCTTTCCTGGTGATTCGGGTCAGGCACGCAACAATCTACCGGACATACCGCCGCACATTGGGATTCATCAAAATGTCCCACACATTCGGTGCATTTTTCCGGTTCGATTTCATAAATTTCATCTCCAACATAAATAGCCTCGTTGGGACATTCCGGCTCACAGGCTCCACAATTGATGCATTCCTCAGTAATCATATATGCCATTTTATTCCTCCTCTATAAATTAATTACCATTTAATGTGACCAATTTTCATTGTGATTGACCCCAATCTTTACCCTACTCCAAACTTTTCATTTTTTGGGAGGCGTCATTTCCGTAGAAGGTCTGAGAGTAATTTTCTTTGATTTCCTTGTAGATGCTCAAAGCTTTCTTTTTGTCTCCATTTTTCTCATAAGCTTGAGCTTTTCGATAAAGGATTACATCACGGGGATAACTCTTGGGATTCTGCTTTTCTAACTTTTCACAAATTTGTATCGCTTTCTCATACTTTTCTTGATGGAATAATAGCTGCACCATTAAGTCTTGAGCTTTGTAATAGATAAAATCTTTTTTTCCTTGATGGATCTGTTTCAGAGCCGATTTGGCTTTATCCAATTTTCCCTCTTCTAGCCAGTGAGAAGCCAAATACAAATAACCAAGACGGGAATATTTTCCTTGGCCTGCAAGTTTTTTAAGCTCAGCCAATGCGTTTTCTTTTTCTCCTAATTCAGATTTAAGCTCCAGGATTCGGTTCAGTTTCTGAGATTCCTTTTTAGCCACATGCATCTGATAAACCCAAGCTCCAAGGAATACAAAGCCTACGAAGAGAATCACTCCTCCCCCGACTGCTATTTTTCGGGCGTTCCGCCTGAAGAAAAAATAAAGGCGCTTAATGGCAGAAGCGAATTCATTTTCTTTGAGCTGCTTTCTTTTTATCCTTTTCATGTTTATTCCTCACCCCAGTGATTTCTCATTCAAAGAAGCCATCTTCTTCTCATTTTTGATTCATCGTTAAAATGGACAAAAAAACAACCTCTTAGACTTTGAATTATAACATATACCCCTTTTAGGTCAAGAAGCTCCTCCTCTCTGTAAGCATCTCTAATTCCGTGACATGGGATGAGGGATGAGGGTCGTCAGCACGCTAATTTTCCCTCCTGAATCTGCCCAGGTCCTTTCAAACGGAGTTCATAAACCCATTCACACCAACCCCACCGATTTGACTCCCCGTTCGATTTGTTCCAGACGGGAGTCCAGGCTTCCGGTGTAACCTATGGAAAGACGCAGAAGTCCCGGAGAAAGGCCTATTTTGGATTGTTCTTCTGGAGAAATTTCAGATGAGGTGGAAGAACCCGAACAAGACATCAAAGTTTCATAATACCCCAGGGATACAGCGATAAGACCGAAATTTTCTTTGTTTTGTAAGACCGACATCAACTCTTCAGCTTTTTCTTTCGTTTTGCAGTCAAGGGCCAACATACCTCCGTAACCATAGTCTTGGTTGATCAAAGAGGTCATGAGTTCATGCTGGGGATGAGAAGATAATCCTGGATAAATGACAGAAGCACCCAACTCCTCCAGACGTTTGGCGATAGAGAGAGCTCGAGCGCTGTGTTCCCGCATACGGAGGGGAAGATGAGGAATGCGTTGAATCAAATCAAATGCCACCTGGGGATCGAGAGTGGGCCCCAGAAGCATTGCCCGACCCCTATGAATGTTCATGAGTTCATCGATAAAATCCTTTCTGGCACAGATGGCCCCGGCAATCAGGTCACTACCTCCATTGATAAACTTGGTAAGAGAATTCACCACGATATCCGCTCCCAGGATGGAAGGAGTTGTGACCACAGGGCTGAATGTATTATCCACAACTAAAGTGATTCCCCGGCTGTGAGCCAGTTTGGAAAGTCTAGGAATATCAGATATTTTTAGGGTGGGATTTCCTACTGTTTCGGTATAGATGACCTTGGTTTCAGGTTTTATGGCAGCTTCAAAAGCATCCACATCGGTGGGATCTACAAATGTGCACTGTACCCCCATCTCAGGAAAAACTTCGCCAAGAAGGGCGTGTGTACCCCCGTAGACTGTGTTGCTGGAAACGATGTGATCCCCCTGTTTGCAAATTTGAAGCAAACTGCAGGAAATGGCTGACATCCCGCTGGCTGTACACAAAGCTGATTCGGTGTTTTCCAAAGCAGCCAAATAATTCTGCAGCGCCACTAAAGTGGGATTGAAATGGCGGCTGTAAAGATAATATCCACCTTTTTCAGGTCCCCGGATTCCTTGGAATATTTGGGGTAAGGTTTGAGGTTCTTTGACAAAAAATGTTGAAGATCGGGTAATGGAAGGAACCACTCCTCCATGATCACCAAATTCCTTTTTAATTTCCATAAGAGCATTCTGAGGATCGAAATTTTGCATTTTATACCTCCAATTCCCTATGATTATAGAAAATTTTTATATAAATGTCATAGAAGAATTATGAGAGGATAGAAGGGGTTTTCTATACGGTGACTTTCAGGCCGTCATAAGCAAACCGGACATGGTCCCACTGATTTTCCAATCTCCTGTAGTCATCATAGCTCCTATTCCAGTATTCTTCCAGGTGCACAAATAGAACCTGTTTGGCCTGAATCCTTTTGGATAAAGCGAGAGTTTGGGGGAAAGTATAAAGAGTTTTTCTGGAAATATGGTCTTCGGGATATGTGAAACCATGTTTCAATCCTTCCTCAAAAATTCCTGGTTGAATCACAAGAAGGTCCGCCCCTTGAACCTCCTCTCTTTTTTCCGGGAACGGTTTGATGTCGCAGGGGGCATAAACAACCTTCTTTCCTTCTTTCATAAAAACCCAAACAGAGGAAGGATGTTTCTCCTGGTGGAGAGGAATGACTTGAATATGAGTGCGGCCTAATCTTATGGATTCTTGAAAAGGAATTACTTTAATAAATCCTGCCTTTTGGTAGAAATCCACCACAGGTCCATAGATGGATTTGATTTTTTTTATGTCTTTTTTAAGAAATTCAGGGAGAATCAGCTGGATTTGTTTGTTAGGATACGCGGTCCAAGAACGAAAATCCAGAGAAATCTGCTCCACCACCCGAAAACCCTCTACATGGTCGGGGTCAAAATGGGTGAATCCAAGGTAAGAGACAGATTGGATCCGGGACTTATTGAGTTGAGAGGAGATTTCCGCAGGAGTATCCACCAGAAGTTTCTCATCGTTAAGAAACAAGGCAGGGCCGGTTCTCACATAGGGAACCCCTTTATCCCGGGCTTCCTCACAGACCGAGCAGAAACAAAGGGGCCTGGGGATAACCGTACATCCGCCTGAACCGAGGACCGTTATTTCCATACTTATTTCCCTCGAATGATTAGCTTGAAAATAGCTTGCTTGATCAAATTAATTATAAGATGGGTCCTATCATGGGATATCCTCCGTCCTCGCTCCACCCATCCTCTTTATAAAGGAATCGGTCATTATGACAAAAGAACCAGAGTGTTCGAACCATTTTCGTCTGTTGAGGGTGGTGGAACCGCAATGGGGAATTGGTTCGAAAATAGAGTTTTTTAGAACACCTTTTTCGATTTCCCTTGGTCTGTTTCGTTTTTTAGGTTGATTCCGTTGAATTAATTCAACTCATATTTCAACCTGACTCTGAACTTCAATATATCTTCTACCTTAGCCTTCGTAAGAGTCTGGGGTCGGACCAGTCCTGGTCCCACCCCTTCTCTTCGTGGTGAGGATCCCATCACCCCCGAACCCTTTTCATCGGTTGACAGAGGTGCAAACAAGGAAAATTCGTAATTACTTAAAAGGATCCCACCGGACAATCAAGCTTTCATAACCTTCAGGATATTTTTCCCTGAACAGACGGTAATAGTAGAGTTCCTTAGGGGAACTGAGCTCATGGTTGGCGGCTGTTTTAGGATGTTTCTTCAAGTCCTCTTTGCTCACCTTATCTGCTGTGAGTTCGTCCATAAGGTCATCCACTCCGGTTCCTCCAGCAAACCTAAGTTTGGGCCGGTTGGCGATCTCATCTGGAAGCCATTTGCTGAAAGCTTTTCGGAGAATCCATTTTTCCACACTCTGAGCCTTTTCCTTATCATAGTGGACTTTCAGGTCCATAGGAATCTTCTTGCTGAAAGCCACCACTTCCGGATCTAAGTAAGGAGTTCGGTAGTTCACCGAATTGGACAACCAACCCCTGTCCAGTCTCCGAAGCGCTGTGTTGTAAGCAATGAACACCAATTTATCCGCAATACGCTCCTTCTCTTGGGGATCGGGAATATCCTTCAATTCCCGGAAATATCCGCCAAAAAGTTCATCAGCTCCTTCTCCTACCAGGATGCAGTTGGTGAAATTCGATATCATTCTGGAAGTGTAAAAATTAGCGATAGCCCCAGACACACAATCTTCATCAAACGTTTCCATATACCATACGGCTTTGGGGATGAGGTTTTTTATATCGTTTTCTGTAATCTGGTAGATGTAATGTTCCAGTCCCAAATACTCAGCCATCTGTTTGGCAAATTTAATGTCTTTGCTGGGATACCTTTTTATGGTGGTACTGAACAGCTTAATGTTGGGGTTTATGGATTTGGCTACCGAAGAAATGAGGGAACTATCCAGACCTCCACTGAGAGAGACCCCTTCAACGGCTCCATCTTTCATCCTTTTTTTCACGGCCTTGACCATCAACTCTTCGAGTATCTGAGCGGCTTCTTCGGGAGAATCAAAATCCGGGACTTCGGGGGTATATCCTTCAAATTTTTGGAGACCTTCTTTGGTGGAATAATAATGTCCCGGGGTCAACTCTTCCACAGAACTCACAAAGTCCAAAAGAGTTTTGGCTTCTGAACCAAAACAGAGAAAACCATCCTGATATTGGTAGATCATGGGTCTGGCTCCAACGGAATCCCGGGCCAGAAGGGTCTCCTCTTCATCGATAATGGCGAGGGAAAAGCTTCCTTGGAGTCGGGAAAGACACTTTTTTCCCTCTTTCAAGTAGAGATTGCGGATATATTCCACATTGGACTGGCTTCCATTGAGTGAGTTATAAATGTCTCCATCCATCATCACGATGGGTTTTTCCTTGCCGGATACAGCTGATGTGGATCTTCGCGATAGTTTAAGTTCACCGGCAGCCACTCCTCCTTTCTCCAATTCATAGACGAATGAATTGTCAGGACCCCGGTGATGGATCCTCTTAAGCATATTTTCCAGTTGATTTCGCTCAACTTTTTTTCCTATGATTCCTGTTATTGCACTCATTTACAAACTCCTTTCTTTATCAATTTGTATTTTTTGGGAAAAATCCACGACCCTGTTAAAGGGTCTTTCCCAGTTCTTGCGGGACTTTTCCTTTTCTATCAACTCATCCAGGGGTGAGAAATGAAACTCCACATGTTCCTTTTGGGTTTCTTCCTTGGCTATTTTTCCTGAAGGAAGGACAAAAATGCCGAAATTTTTGTAGCTCAGATTGAACTTTTGGCTGTAACCTCCTCCTCCACAACAGGCTATACAGATGATATTCTCGATGGCTCTGGCCCTGGTCAGGCTTCGGACATAAGGAAGATATTCCAACTCTTCCTTAAAGGGAGCCAGTATGAGTTTGGCACCACGGAAAACCATATGCCTGATTATCTCAGGATACCACATGTCATAGCACACCGGAACTCCCAACGGAATCCCATCCAGGATAAAAATAGGGGTTTCCATTCCCCGGCTGAGTTTTCGTGTCGATCTATCACTGGGACTGAGCTGAACCTTCCGGTAGGTTCCCACAAGACGCCCTTTCCTGTCGGTAACCACACAGGTGTCAAAAAATTTATCATCCTCTCTCTCAGTAAAGTTTCCTACTATATGAAGAGAATGTGCTCTCGCCTTTTCCTGCAGCCAGGTTGTGAATTTTCCAGGGATTACCTCAGAGTAGTGGCCGTCAGGATCAGGGGCATCTTCAGGAAGGACCGCAATATGAGCATCACTCGTTTTCTCCAAAAGAGAGGAAATTTTCTGCATATTCTGTTCCACGGTGTTTTGGTATCTGTAACACAAAAGAGCCACCTTGATCTTCTTCATTAGGGAATATCCCTCATCTATCCCAACCGAGAATCTGTTTTTTGATCCTCAAGACTTCATCCAGATTCATCTGGCCTTCCAATCTCATTCCTTTATAAAGCCATCCTTTTCGTAAACCGGCTCTGGAAGCTTTCATGAACTTGTTGCTGCTTCGACCGGATTGGATCGCTTTGCTGATTGTATCCACTTGTGAGCCGGCATATTCCGGAGTGTACTCTTCTTTGGGAGAAAGAATGAATTCAATCCTGTTGGATATGTCCTGTTTCATCTGGGAATCCAAGTTTACATCGAACATATTTAATGCATCGTGGACAGCCTTCTGGGCAATCTCAGCCAGGTCATAATCCGGAGATTGGGAAAAAAGTTCCTTTATGCGGGAAATCACCTGGTTATCGATTATGTACTGCTCTGGTGAGACCGTTAATACCTGCTCCAGCATTCCCACGGCACTGTTGATAAATTGAGCACCACTGGCGCTTTCAAAAACCCAGCTCAAGGTTTTCTCAGCTACAGTTTGAGGGTTGGGTTCCTTCTCATCGGAAACGGCTGCGGTCCCACAGCAGGGAATTTTATAAAAATAGGTCATATCCGTGATGACCGCGATCCGTCTTATGCTCTCCGGCTGACACCAACGCGGAGAAGCATCCGCGTATAAATTGGAGGTGATGGGTATTCCTCTGTAGAGCACCTTAGCTCCAGGTCTAACCAGATTCGCCAATACCACCGCCGAAAGCAGTTCCGCGTTAACCTGAATGATCTCCCCCACCTCAGAAAGAGGGGCGGTGGATCCGCCTTGAGGACAGCTGGATATGGACACCGCAATATCCTCCTTTACGATATCCATGAATTTTTCCACAGTATCACTGACCAAGTTCATTGGGCTGACCAGAACACAAGAGATAAAGGATATTCGTGATTTGTCCTTAACGGCTTCGATAATTTCAGGAAGTTTATCCAATTTAATCAGGTTGGCCAAGTTGACGTGCTTGGAAGTGTTTTCCAGGAAGATCCGGGTCTTTTCCAAGTCCATTTTTTCTTCAGGTACATCCGGCTCCACGGGGCGGGTGATAAAATCCACATTTTCCAGGTTTTCGCAGATCCGCAGAATATCTATCAGGTCCTGGGTCCCCGCTGATTTTTTCTCAAACTCACCGTCATGGTAATAGAGAACATTGAGAGCCTGTCCTCCGGTTCCATAGTAAACCAACGGATCCTCAGGATTCAGCCGGATGTTGTCCTTGGAATGCTGACCGTGCAGAGTGATTTCCTTGGCAGTCTTTTCCAGTGCGTCTTCAACCATGTTTTTGGGAATTTTCACTCGTCCCTGTTCATACACAGCTCCCTTTTTCTGGAAAAGGTCGATGGCTTTTTCACTGGTAGCAGCCACACCTACCTCTTCCAGCAGCCGGCATGAGCTGTCATGAATAACCTGGCATTCCTGATTGCTTAAAAAAGAGTGTCTTTTTAATTTCATACCTCTGTTCATGAGTTATCCCCTTTCTTTCTCACCCATTATCCGGCCGTTTTTTCCAGTTTTCCCAAAGCATCAAAAGCATCCTTTGCGTAGACATCCGCTCCAATTTTTTTGGCGAAATCTTCGGAAGTAGGAGCTCCTCCTATACATACAGTCGCTTGATCTCTCACCCCTTCTTTCTCCATCAGCTCGATGATTTCGCCCATACGTTCCATGGTGGTGGTGAGAAGAGCTGAGAGTCCCACAAAATTGGCGTTGGTTTCCTTTAATTTATTGACGATCTTATCGGCTTTGACGCTGGTCCCTAGGTCTTCAACTTCATATCCGGAACCTTGGAGAATCGTGGAGACGATATTCTTCCCTATGTCATGGAGGTCTCCTTCGACCGTAGCCATGATAAATTTTCCTTTGCTCTGCACATCTTCTTTTAAAAGAAGAGGCTTCAAAATATTTGTAGCCTCAGAAACGCATTCAGCTGAGGCCAACATATCCGCAATAGTATACTCTCCCTCTTCGTATTTGCGTCCCACTTCTTCCATTCCCGGCGTTAAGGCCTTATTGAGTATGTCAGTGGGAGAGACGTTTTCATCGACAGCCTGGTTTACCAGCTCAATCACACCAGGCTTGCCCGCTAAATCTCCATCGAAACCTTCATCTTCCTGGTCTACTTTCCCAGCGATAATGTTTCTTTTGATTTCCTCAAAAAAATCACTCATTGTTTTCCTCCTCATTTATGGGATTATAACTTACTTTCCTTTCTCTCTTGAATGCTGTTTTTCCTCCGGGGATTTTTCCGAGCGCGGAGAGCTCTTTTTTTCTTTCAAGAATCCAGATTCTTCGGCAATCCGAGGGGTAATGCTTTCCCACATCAAAGGCATCAAGTGAATTCCTTGAAGCCCCTTTATTTCCCTCAATTTCTGGATAGTCTCCACGGCAATCTTTACGCCTTCTTCTTTGGGTTTCTCTGCCTTTTCCATCCGGGAAATGATGTCCTTGGATATGGTCATACCCGGCACTTCTTTTTCCATGTACTGGAGGGCTTTTACTGACTTGACAGGCATGACTCCAGCCAGGATAGCAATCTTCTCGTGAAGGCCCCAATCGCGAACCCTTTTCATCCACTCAGCAAACCGCTCCAAATCAAATACGGCTTGAGTCTGGATGAACTGAGCTCCGGCTTTTATTTTTTTGGCCAGACGAAGAACCCGAAATTCCAGAGGTGGAGCAAAAGGATTGGCCGCTCCCCCGATAAACAGGTGGGGAGGAGTTTTTATCTGGTCTCCTGAAAGAAAATAACCTTGGGTCATCCTCTTGGCTGCGGCAATCAGCTGCACTGAATCTAAATCAAACACTCCCTTTGCTTCCGGATGATTGCCAAAGCTCTGATAATCTCCGGTCAAACAAAGAACATTGTGGATACCGAGAGCCGACATCCCCAGCAAATCACTCTGAAGAGCCAGACGGTTTCGGTCACGGCAGGTGATCTGAACCACTGGTTCCAAACCTTCTTCCACCAGAATTTTGGAGGCAGCTATACTGGGAAGCCGGACAATCGCTGTCTGATTATCTGTGATGTTGATTCCATCGGCAATATCCCGAAAATGTCTTGATTTTTTCCGGACGGAATCGCCTTTACTGCTCCGGGGAGGCCCCAATTCTGCAGTCAGCACAAACTGTCCTGATTCAATCTTGTTTTTTAATGTCATGGTCATCATCACTCCGAATAATGAATGTGGGAGGCTCAATCTGTTTGGTCCATACATTGAGCCAAGCTGAGGTTTTCTCAAGTTCCCAGTTGTGAATCTTTTCAATTCGATGCAACAGGGAGGTTCTTCTCAATCGTCTGGCCCGCTGGAAAGCCATATACCAGACACATTTTCGTTCAGGGTACACCTCACAATGCCCATTGGCTCGGGTGCCTCCACAGGGCCCGTTGCGCAAACGCTTGGGACATCTTTGAGAACAAACAAATCCGGTATGACTCAAAATGCACTCTCCGCAGTGGTGGCACTTGAAAAGAGGCACTTTGAACAGGTCTTCAAAAAACAGCATTATCTTGGAGAGAATTTTTTCTCCCCGGGACAAATCTCTTTTCTTCAATGTGACCAGTTCGTCAAAATCTTTTTCTTTATTCATGTGTGCACCTTTATACTTTACTAATGTCTTCTTGAAGAGAATCCGTTCCTCAAGCGGATTTCAATTTTTCGATGGCGTCAAAAGCATCCTCGCAGTAAAAATCAGCTCCGATTTTCTGGGCGAATTCCTTGGAGACAGGAGCTCCTCCGATAAAAACTTTCACTTTATCTCTCAAACCCGCTTCTTTCAGTTTGTCAATCACATCTTTCATGTTGGACATGGTGGTGGTGAGAAGAGCAGATAAACCCACAAATTGAGCGTGGCTCTGTTTGACCTCCTCCACAATCTCATCTGGGGTTACCGAAGTCCCTAAATCCTTCACTTCATATCCAGAACCCTTGAGAAGAGTGGATACAATATTTTTCCCTATATCATGGAGGTCATCTTTGACCGTGGCCAAAATAAATTTCTCTTTTCTCTGGTCCTCTTTTTTAACCAACTTGGGTTCCAGTATCTTCATGATCTCACTCACACATTCTGCTGAAGCCAACATATCCGGGGTCAAATATTCCCCTTCTTCATATCGGCGTCCCACTTCTTCCATTCCGGGATTGAGGCATTTATCGAGAATCTCGCTAGGGGAAATGTTCTGGTCAAGAGCCTTTTGAACTAATTCCATCACACCCGGCTCCCCCGCCATTTCACCGTTGAAGCCTTCGTCTTCACTGTTCATCCTTCCTTCAATGATATTTTTCTTGATTTTCTCAAGTATATCTTCCATTTCTAATCTCCTTGATAATATAATTCACCTGATTTATTCATAAAAAAAGCCGACACCTATAAATAACCCACAGAGCGGGAAACAGAATAAAATGAGGTCAGAGGCCTTTGGGTTTGACCCCATTTGTTGTTTTGTGCAGAGAAAGCCAGTTTCATTGAATCTTAAATCTTTCCTTGGGCAGAATTCCGGGAACTTGGTTATAAACCGCATCTATACTGTCCTCATCCAACTTTTCATCCGGTCCAGAAAGAATTTCTTGAAGCTTTTTATAAGCTTTAAGAAACACCTTATCCTCAGAATCATGGCTTTCAAAAGGATAAGGGGGACTGATCAACCCTTTCCTTCGGGCTTTCCTGATTTGCTTAGCAAAAAGTTTCATTTTACTGCCCAGAACCTTCCTTATATCTTTGAGCATTTCTTCCTGATCTTCTTGGCCAAATGAAGGCTGCCGGAGAATTCCCCTTATCATACCTATCTGAGCCTCATCAAGCACAGCCTGTAAAGGGCAAAAGATATTGGTTTTATCCAATAATCCCACAGAATAATGAATGTACGGGGGTCCCGCCGAAGCCACTCTCAACTGAGAAAAAACCTTATCTATAGTAGCCTGTAAGCCGGGGACCTTAGCATCCCCTACCCCAGCTGAAGAATAGCAGGGTATACCATAATGCCGGGCCATCTGGATGCAGTCCATGTTGTAATGGATGAACTCGGGAATGCCGTAGAAATCATGGAGTGTATCCAGACGAGCGCGCACAGGAACAGCCCCATAGAGAACAGGGGTCCCTGGATTCACGATCTGAGCCAGGATAATCCCGGCCAGAATTTCAGCATTTATCTGAGCCACCATCCCTTCTTCCTGAATAGGAGCTGTGGAACCACCCTGGGGAGAACTGGAGAGCACTACGGGAATTCCCTTTTGAGCGATGGAAATGAGTTTAGAAGTGGTGTCTTTCAACATTTGAAGAGGACTTTTTATCACACAAGTGATAAAGGAAATGAGGGGATTCTCTCTGAACTGTTCCGGTCCGCCAGCTACAATTTCTGCCAATTTGAGCACATCCTCCAGCCGTTCTTCTTTAACCAAACCAGCCTGGACATGCTTGGTCATGTACATCAAAGAGGCCATAAAGACATTCACATCTTTGTTATCCGGGTTAATATCTTCATCCTGAATATTGATATTCCGGATAAAGAAATCAACGTTAGATAGACTGTTGCACAACTTGGCTGACTGGCAAAGATGACGGACGGAACCCCTTTCCTGGCTGAAAACAGGATAGGAAAGGGTCTGGGAAGGATATTTTCGACTCTGAAATTCATCCATATCAGCGGACAAATAGATATTGGTTTCGGAACCAGTCCCAAAATAAAGGCGGGGAACGCGGGCGTCCAAAACCAATCGGTTGGCTGGATTTCTGGCTCCTAGAATCACTTTGGGAGGAACTTTCTCCAAAGTTTGTTCCACCATATTTTTTGGAAACCGCACCTGCCACGCTTCTTCTCCCTCTCCCTGGGAAACAGTGCACCCCGCATTTTTATAAAGTTGAGCCGCTTTCTGGTTGGTACAGGTAATCCCCGGATCTTCCAGAAGGGAGAGAGTCGCTTTATGGATGATTTCAACCTGGTTCTGGCTCAATCGATTTTCTGGATGGACTCTGGTTCCTTCTTTCATGATTTCACTCCCCACTCTTCCTCCTCTTGTTTGTCTGATCACTTCTTTTTTTTCTGGGGCCCAAACTCACCCTTTCGGACTGCCCGGGTATAGCTGCGGCAGTATTTATCTCTGCCGGCAATCAATTTACCCAGGAGTATGGCTTTCCGCACTCCGTCTTTGGTAGGATCGCAGATTGCAGCATCCAGTCCATGGGTGATAGCGGCAGTCAACAGAGCTTCGTTAATCCGTGTGCGTTTGGGGAGTCCTATGGAGACATTGGAAATCCCCATGGATGTTTTCGAATTGGGCAGTTCTTCCTTTATTTTCCGCAGTGTTGCCAGAGCTATTTTTTCGTAGGAGGTATTCGCTGAAAGGGGAATCACTAAGGGGTCAAATAGGAGATTTTCTTCCTTCACTCCCGCTTTCATTGCGTGTTCGTAAATTTCCTTGCACACCTGGGTACGCTCCTCAGCATCCTTAGGAATTCCCTCCGTTCCCATAGCCAAACATATCACAGGCATACTGTTTTCCTGAATCACAGGGAACACAGCATCAAGGATTTTCTTGTCGTTTTTGACTGAATTGACCAGAAAATCCCGTCTTCCGTTCAGATGTTCAACTCCTTTTTGAATGATGGTGGGATTGGCTGAATCAATACTAAATTTCTTTTCTGTGGTTTCCAGAGCTAAATCAATCAGCCAGCACATATGCTCGATTTCTTTCTGCTCATCTCCAGAACCGGTCCCGGCATTCAAGTCGATATAAACCGCTCCAGCCTTGTCTTGAGCCTCAATCTGCTGCTTTATTGTATCCTCATCACGGTTGATAATAGCTCTAGAAATTGATTTTCTTGAAGCATTTATTTTTTCACCGATAATAATCATTGGGCACCTCACTTTTTTGATTTTTTTTCTCTCACGAAGTTTTCTTTCTTGATTTTAGGGAATGACTTCATTAATCCATCTGCTAATTTTTGGTCCATGTAAAAGACAGGCTCTGAGGAAAGGATTTCCTTAACCTTTTCATGGGCCAGTTCGGCAGTGGTTTTGGACCCATGCTGAGTCCAATCTTCCCGGTTTTCCCTATTACTTAACTGAGGAAAATAATGGTCCTTGTACATGTACTTCCGTGTATGCCGGTCTGCTATGAAATTTCCCCCAGGCCCTACATTTTTTATAGTCTCAAAGGCCAGAGTATCTTCATTGACTTCAAACCCTTTTACTGTCCGGTAGACCATTCCCAAAATTTCATCATCTATAACCAACTTCTCTTTGCTGACAGTTAAGGCGAATTCCATCAATCCTGCCGCGTCATGGATAAAGTCCCCTCCTGCAAGAGCCACCATGAGATTACTGATGGCGGATTCATACCCGCACTGAGTATCCAGACTTTTGGAGTCAGAAATTCCGGCTGTGGAATAATAGGGAAAGCCGTAATGCCTTGCCAATTGAGCGATCGCCGCATTGAGCATACCGCTTTCGACTGAACCTCCCAGATAACTCACATCGCGAAAATCAACAGAGGTAGCCACACTCCCATAGATCACCGGAGCACCCGGATTAGCCAACTGACTCAGCATGATATTGATGAGTCCGTCACAATTCTGTACGACCAGAGTCCCAGCCAGGGAGGCCGGAGCTGTGGCTCCTGAGAGCGGCTCTACAGGAACAGCTGTAGGAATGGATTTTCTGGCTAGATCGATCATGAATGATCCATATTTGCTGTCTAAACGAAGAGGACTGATTCCACAAGTAATCATGGAGATAATCGGTCTTTCTCTTAAAGCTTCGGGACTTCCAGCCACTTTTTCCGCCATTTGAATCACTTCATTGATTCCCTCTTGGGTGTAAATTCCGCCCATCACATGCTTCGAAGTGAAATTCAATCCCGCAAAGAAACGGTTGATGTCCACTGCTTCTCCGGCCAGCTCATTGGGGTAAGTTGGGAGAAGCATTCCATGAATATTTTCCATCTGATCCACAATACGGATAACCTCAATGAGGTCCTGCAGATTAGCCGGACGCCTTTTCTGTGTCTCGTAGTCAAGGACATTCAGGGCGGTTCCACCCGTGGTGAAATAAACATTTCCTGAACCCAGATAAAGGTCATGTTTAGAGTCCCGACCGTACAGGGTCACCTGAGAGGGAATCGATGAAATCAATTTCTTCACCAGGGATTCTTTCACTCGAACTTTCCGGGATTCATGGTCCACGGTGGCCCCCGCTTTTTTAAACATCTCAAAAGCTTCCGGTTGTCTGACTTCAAAACCCACTTCTTCCAGCACTTTCATGGTGGTCTGATGGATTTTTTGGATTTCACCTGGGGTTAGAGGCTGATATGGCCAGGGTCGGTCCCCTTTTTTGTGAGTGCTCTTATTCATTTTTTTAGACATGAGCCTCCTTTCTTATTGTTCGTCTATAAGGACATTCTCTTTTAGCACAACTCAAACAAATATTTTCTGACTTCTCTTGGGAATCCATGGCACAAACCCCCAGAACACCCGAGATAGATTTCCGGGGAGACATCAAACACTCTCCGGATAATTTCACCTCGATGGACTCGGAAGGAAGGACCTGGAAAATTTTGCGCTGTTCTTGAACCGGCCAATCACAATATCCTGGGCTGTAACGCAGAGTGGTTTTTTCCTGACCGTTCAGTTTTTCATCAATATGATTCTTAAGATACTTCGCTGCGGATTCAGCGGCCACCGAAGCCACCGAATCGAGAATATATCCATAGTGGGGACGAGTTTTCATGTTTTTATGAATGATCTTATCGATCTCTTCTCCCAAGGTGGTGATAAACACAGCCGCTTTATCGCAGGGTCCAAGTAGAGTTTTAAGTTTTCTGCTTTTAATGGAAATTTGGTCATCCAGAATGATGGATCCATTTTTATTAGCTACAGGAAGGATGCGGTACATCGCTCGGGGTTTCGCTTTTTGGCCAATTTCTTTCACTGCTTTTTTGAGCTTTCTCCTTAAACGTCCGGAGGGTTTGGACCTTCCTTTCCCTCCCATCCGTCGGAGGATAGACTTCTCTGTCATCTTTACCGGGATATGCTTCAACATTTCTACTCTCATTTTTGAATCCTCATATTATAATTGCTGAACTATATGATTAATCGAGCGGAGTCGGTGGAACCTCTTCAGCCCCGATGATTTTTATGATGGTATTCAGGGCAGAATAGATTCCGTAAACTTCTGTTGGTTTCAAATCTTTAAGGCCTCTTATCAGCTTCTCTTCAATCAAGTCAGGTAAATTTTTCCCAAACTCGTAGCCATCTTCGGTTAATTCAATCTGGATGGCTCTTCGGTCCACCAACTGCCGGTTGCGCTGGACCAAACCTTTTTCTTCCAGCCTGTCAATAATTCCGGTGATATTTGCCGGAGTTACATTGAGCTGACGGCTCAATTTCACAGGAGACAAAGGACCTGAAGCTTCACAAAGACTCTTGATAACCAGACTTTGAGGTCCCGTAATCCCATATTTCTTCATCATGTTTCTGGAATCATGATAGATAAGGCTCACGATGCGCCTGAGAGCCCAAACAATATTTTTTACATTATTTTCAAACTGTTGATTCATTTGATCCATTCTTTTACTCTTTAGTAATGATATTTGAGCTGATACTTTCAAAAGTATAATTACCAAACGTAAAAAAGTCAAGACTTTTATTTTAAAAGTATAAACTTTTCAACCCTAAATATTTCAATGTTTAGGCTGACTTATTCAATTCGAGGGTGCTGGAGCCGCCTCACACCGAGTACGCAGCTTGGTAGGTGAGGGCCCCTCTAACAAAGCAGATGCATCACTAAAAGGTACTCATTTCCGTGATGAACCAGGACACAATTGCGGACACACGGCAAAAGGATGTGTGGGATTCCTCTCTTTTTGTATCCCATAAATATAACAAATAAAAGAGATTATAGCTGGCACCCCTGGCCGGACTCGAACCGGCGGCTCAGGGATTAGGAATCCCTTGCTCTGTCCGAACTGAGCTACAGGGGTACCTTCCCTTTTTCCTTGATAAGTGTACCAGCTAAAGAAAATGTTTTCAATTGAAAGCATTTCCATTTCCCTCAGCTTTTAATAGTTATACTCATCACCATTTGGGAAATGGTTCTATTTGTTTGACTCTTACTGCCCGGCCTTGGAAGAACTCCTTCGGGAAAGCTTTTCTTTCAGCAAACAATTTCTCTGGACCGGCTTATTATTTTTAATGGCAATATGCAGAGCCTTAAACGACCCTATGATCACACTCAACCTCCGGGCTCTAGATAAAGCGGTATAGAATAAATTTCTTTGAAGCATGATATAATGCTGGGTAAGGAGAGGAAGAACCACGGCCTGATATTCGCTCCCTTGAGATTTGTGGACAGATATGGCATAAGCTAGTGTTAATTCATTCAGTTCTTCTTTTTCATAAGCAACCAATCTTTCTTCATAGTTCACTCTTACCCGGAAACTTTGAGGGTCTACTTCAGCCACTGTTCCAATGTCTCCGTTAAACACTTCTTTTTCGTAATTGTTTTTTATCTGCATGACTTTATCCCCAATTCTTATCTCCCGATTTCCCAGCTTTAATCCTCTGCGGCCTGGATTGAGCCGGTTCTGGAGTTCGGTATTGAGATTATCCACCCCCACAGTGCCTCTGTACATAGGACTGATAACCTGAATAAGAGGCGAAAGAGGATTCAAATGGAGCTTTCGAGGGATATGAAGGGCACATAATTTCATTACAATCTGGAAGACCCTCTGTTCATCTTCCTGGGGGATAAAGTAAAAATCCGAATCTTTATCTCCCTTTTGAGGATAAACCAAGGATTTCCCTTGATTGACCCGGTGAGCGTTATACACGATCAGACTCCCTCTTTCTTGACGGAAAATTTTATCCAATTTTATCACCCGGACCTTACCAGAGTCGATGATATCTCTTAAAAGGTTCCCCGGACCTACAGAGGGAAGTTGATCTTTATCTCCCACCAGGATAAGCCTCATCCATGGAGGGACAGCTTTGAGCAAATGGTACAACAAGGGCAAATCCACCATAGAAAATTCATCCACAATCAAAGCTTCCCCCGTAAGAGGGTTGTTTTCATTTCTCCTGAAACTTCTCAACTTTGGGTTAAACTCCAGTATCCGGTGAAGAGTTTTTCCTTCCTTATGAGTGGCCTCAGAAAGCCTTTTGGCTGCCCGCCCTGTCGGTGCGGCCAGCAAGACTCTTTGTCCCTGATCATGAAAGATATCCACAACCGTTTTGATGATGGTTGTCTTTCCTGTTCCGGGTCCTCCTGTGATGACCAGTATTTTCCTCTGAAAACATTCTTTGATAGCTTCCTTTTGGGTGGGAGAAAAACAGAGGGAAAGTTCCCTCTCACTTCGAACCATGGCTTTATGGATATCAAAAGAAGATGAAAGAGGAAGAAAAGAGGATAATCTCTGGATAGAGTCCACCACTTCCTCCTCAGCTTTGTAAAAAAAAGGAAGATACAGCGCTCTTCCAGACTCTGTTTTCTCCACTTTCACCAAATTCTCTTTTTCCAAATCTTCCAGGGCCTTTTCTATCCTTTCCCCGGAAACCTGCAGTTCTTTGGAACAACCTTCAGCCACTTTCTGGAAAAGGGAAAACACATGGCCCTGTTCGATATCTTTTTCCAAAAGATAACGGATGAAGGCTTTGACTCTTTGAGGAGAAGTCGGGCTCATTCCTAACTTTAAGGCCATCTGATCGGCTGTTTTAAAACCAATTCCCCAAACATCCAAGGCGGCTTGATAGGGGTTTTCTTTCAGTATTTGGAAAGATTTTTTTCCATAATGCTGGTAGATTTTAGTGGCTAAGTGGGTGGATATATTGTGCTCCTGAAGGAACATAATCAACTCTCTTATCTCTTCATGTTTTGCCCAGGATTTCTTTATATCCTGGATTTTTTGAGCCCCGATCCCTGAAATTTCCTCTAGTTTATGAGGATTTTCGGAAAGTATGTCGATGGTACGCGAACCGAATTTTTTGACGATCCTCCGGGCCATAACTGGTCCAATCCCCTTGATCAATCCGGAAGAAAGGTATTTTTCTATTCCCTTCGCCGATGAAGGAAGCACAGGAGAAAAATTTTCCACTCTAAACTGTCTTCCGTATCTTCGGTTCATTTCCCATTTTCCCTGGACCTTCAGCATCTCTCCCGGAGAGACAGGAGGGAAAAGTCCCACGATGGTGATTCGGGGGCCATCCTCCAGGACAAACCGGCAAACTGTATACCCTGTATGCGGGCTGTAAAAAATGATTTCTTCCACCGTTCCAATAAGATAATCCATTGGTCTTCCTAAAAAATCATTTTTTCGCTTTCAACACAACTTTATCCCCTGGCTGGGCCTTTAGCCTTTCTGCCGCAGAACCTCCTCTTACCGCAATCTCTAACAAATCCACACTATCAATGAGACAAAGAAGTTCCCCCGCAGAAACCGATGAATAGTTTTGTTTATAGAAAATGGGTTCTTTTTTATAGGGATTGATTCGGGCCATTACCCCCTTCATCGAAGGAACAAAGAAGTCCTTTTCTCCAAAATCAGTCAAAAGAGCAATAAGAAAATTCTGCACCTTAATTATATTAGGGGATTCCTTTTCAAGGGTCAACTATAGTCTGCTCTGTCTTTCGGATAGGAAGCATCCCAAAAATCGTGACGATTAAAAATATCTATACATATTTAAAGGGGTGAGAGATGGGGGTGAGGAAGCCCCTATGAGGACTGAGCGGGCACGGTTCCTCTCCATAGGAGAG
>JAGXKI010000080.1 GCA_018335295.1 bacterium
GGAAGGAGAAACCCCTGAAGTCCTGACCATGGGGGAGTGCCCATTATGGCTGAATCCTCGGCTCAAGTGAAAATAAATCCGACAGAAAGCAGTATCAGTCTGGCCGCCGAACAGTTTTTAGGGACAGGAAAAGAGGGAATCCGGGAAGTTTCTTCCACCATCATCGAAGGGAAAATGAGAGAAGTGATCGGGACCATGTCCGTGGAAAACATCTACAAGGAAAGGCAGCAGTTCGCTTCCAAGGTCAACCAAGCGGTTCAGAATGAATTCGTCCGCATGGGCTTGATCTTGATTTCTTTTTCTCTCAAGGATATCAGTGACACCCAAGGGTACCTGGATGCTCTGGGTAAACCCCAGATCAGTGCAGCCAAACGGGATGCCTCCATCGCCGAAGCGGAAACAGAAAAAGAAGCCACTATCAAATCCTCTGAAGCCCGGAAGGAAGGAGAAGTGGCCCGCCTGGCTGCGGAAGCCAAAATCGCCAAGGCTCGTTGGGATAATGAAGCCAAAAAATCAGAATCCCAGGTAGAAGTCAACCAGAAAAAAGCTCAATCTGACTATGCCTATGAGCTGGAACGCTTCCGACTCAACCAAAATATAAAGAGAGAAGAAGCCAAAGCCAACCAAATCGAGAAAGAAGAATCCATCAAAACCCAGGAGCTGGAAATCTCCCGGAGAGAAAAGGAACTGAACGCCACGGTGGTCAAACCCGCTGATGCCCGGAAATACCAACTCCAGGCCGAAGCGGACGCCGAAGGACACCGCATCCAATCGGAAGCTAAGGGAAAAGCCGAAGCCACCCGTTTGGAAGGAGAAGCCGAAGCTGGAAAGATCAAACAAAGAGGGGTGGCCGAGGCCGAATCTATGCTCAAAAAATCTCAGGCCTGGGAAAAATACAATCAGGCTGCCATTATGGAAATCTACCTCAACAACCTTCCCGAGCTAGCCAAGGCAGTCTCGGAACCTCTCTCCAAAGTGGAGAAAATTGTTCTGGTGGGAGGGGATAAAGGAACCGGCGCTTCCAAAATATCCTCCCAGGTGGCCGAAGTTCTGGCCCAAATGCCCGATGTGGTGAAGTCCTTAACCGGTGTGGACCTTAAAAAATACATGAAAGAAAAAACCAATCCGGAAGAGGAACGGGAATAATCCAAGTTTTTTAAGAAAAGGACTAAGATGGTATCAGAAAAAGCAAATCAAATTGGCGAATCTCCAACTCTCAAGGTCACATCCAAGGCCAAAGCCATGAAGGCTCAAGGTATCGATGTGGTGGACTTGAGTGTGGGAGAACCGGACTTTCCCACCCCAGAGAACGTAAAAAAAGCAGGGATCCAGGCCATTCAGGAAGATTTCACCAAATACACTCAGAGCGACGGGATTCCCGAACTGAAAGACGCCATCCTTCACCGGCTGAAACAGGACCACGGCTTGGATTATCAACGGAATGAAATCATCGTCTCCTCTGGGGCTAAAAGTTCCCTCTATCATCTTCTCCAGGCGTTAGTCAACGAAGGGGACGAAGTGATTGTTCCCGCGCCTTACTGGGTGACTTACCCCCACACCGTTTCCCTCGCTAAAGGAAAGGCTGTGATCATCCCCACCAAGGAAGAAAACGGGTTTCAGCTCACTCCGGAAGAATTGGAATCGGCCATAACTCCGGCTACCAAAGCTTTGATTTTGAACAACCCATCCAACCCCACCGGAGCGGCTTACAAACGCCACCAACTGGAGGGTTTGGCCGAGGTGATCATGGAAGAAGATATTTTTGTGGTGGCCGATGAAATTTATGAAAAGCTGGTCTTTGATGATTTTCCCTTTACCAGTTTTGCCTCCCTGGGTGAAGAAATAAAGAAAAAAACCATCATCATCAACGGTGTTTCCAAATCCTATTCCATGACCGGATGGCGAATCGGTTTTGCGGCCGGTCCCCCAGATATCATCAAGGGGATGGCTAAAATCCAGAGCCATACCACCTCCAACCCCTGCTCCGTTTCTCAAAAAGCCGGACTGGAAGCCCTCCAGGGACCTCAGTATGATGTCTCCCGGATGAGAGCCGAATTCCAGAGGCGGCGGAATTACGGCCTGATGAGGCTTCAAAGCATTCCCCATATATCCTGCTTCAAGCCGCCGGGAGCTTTCTATCTTTTTCCCAATCTCTCCTATTATTATGATAAAGAATTCAACAACTTCCGGATCCGGAATTCCTACGGCATGGCTTATTATCTATTAAAAGAGGCCCAAGTGGCCATTGTCCCCGGCGATGCTTTTGGAGCTGACGACTACATCCGCATTTCCTACGCCACCTCCATGGAAAACCTGGAAAAGGGAATGGACCGGATCATCGGATCCCTCTCCCGCCTTAAAACTCCCAAGAAGGCCATACAAGTCCGGCTTAATAACACCCTTACCCAGCACAAAAAGACTGTGCCTGTGGACTCGGACATCTCCACAAAAATGAGAGACGGCCTGATCGCAGAAATGGAAAACCACCTCCACTACGACAATTATTTTGAATGGAACGCCAATATCAACGGAGTGATCGTCCAACTCCGGACCAATATTTCCCATCTGTATGATTTCTGGATGGAAAACTGGTACCCGGCCCAACTGGAAGCGGACCTGGAACCTCACGGGATTATCTATGCTGTAGACGGGGTTTCGGGAAGAGAATCCCGGGCCTTCTACAATTCAGAAAGCAAAACCGGAGTTCTGGTGAACACCGACAACTACGGTCCCCTGCGCAGCCTGGCTCTAGGCCTGGTCATGGATGTTTCCGAGCGCCTGTTCAACGTCCATGCAGTCCGGGGAATGTCCGCCGATATAGGCGGCTCAGGCCTCATCCTGGTGGGACCCAAGGGAACCAAGAAAACTCCTCTTTTCTTCTCCTTAATCCAGGATGAACGATTCCGGATCCACTCCAACGACCTGACATTTGTCCGGTTTACCGGAGGAATGGCTGTGGCCGACTCGGTGGAACGGAAACTGTTCATGCCCACCCGGACTGTGGAAACCTATGCTCATCTGGCTTCCCTTTTCGATAAAAGCAAATGTGAAAACGTGGTGGTGCACAAAGACCAGTGCGAAGATGAAGAATGCCTCCGCCAGGATGACTGCCGTTTGGACCGGGGTTCCCCCTTCTGCTACAAGGCCTCCAAAAATTCTTACGCCATGCTGGACCCCTACTGGATCGGTGGTCCGGAAAAACATGTCAAGCGCACCTCCCTTCGCTGGATATTCATCCTCCGCTCTGACACGGTGTCTCCGCCGTTTGTGGAAATGGACTCTGAAGATGCCCTCCGCCTCCTGGAATCCGGAGAAATCATGGGAATGAAGAAGTCCCTCTCTCAAACCGGAAACCAGCCTTTTTACAATCCTCATCTTCTGGTCAAAGCCCCTGAGCGGATGGAACTTCACAAGAATTTCTTCCGCCGTCTCCTGGAAAACAGAAAATGCTACCTGTTCAACTCCGGAACCGCTTCAGTGGATGAGATAAAGCGGCTGGTGACGGAAGGAAAATAAAGTTCGATTGAATAAAAATGAATGATCAAAATCTCTATAATCAGGAAGCTTACAAAAAATTTGTCCAAGAACTCCAGAGAGTCCTCCAAGGTCCCAATATCCGGACTGTGGACCTCAAATGGCTGGATCCCAAGGCCAAATCCACAGGCATCAAGACCAAATACGGCTCCTACGGTTGGAGATCAGCCATATCCAGCCGCATCGCTCCTAAGACCGTTTACCTGGGAAACGAACATGTCCGGCTCCCCAAACCCTCCTCTCTCCAAAACTCCATAGTGGCCCAGGCTCCTGAGGAGCTGGACAAAGTCCTCCACCTTCTCCGCACCCTCCCCATCTGTCACATCCGCCGCCGGATGGGAGAAAACGACACATTCAACCCTTTCTGCAACCTGTACATCTCCGAGGCAGACCTGGAGAACTACCGACTGGGTTACATGTGGGGCTCCACCATGTTCAAACCCAAAAAGCGCCCGGGACCGGAATTCACCATGATCCATATCCCTGAAGAACACCCCATACGCCAGCAGGTTCTGGTCCTTCCGGAGTTCAACATCAACATCGCTCTGGGAACCGACTACATGGGAGAGGACAAAAAGGGCTTTCTCCGTCAGGCCATGTGGACAGCGGACCAAAAGGGAATGCTGGGGCTTCATGCCGGGACCAAAAAGGTCACAGTCCGGGATCCCCAGGACAAACTCCGGACCTACGGAGTCTTTCTCTTCGGGCTCACCGCCACCGGAAAATCCACCTGGTCCTGCCATCAACTGGGACTCAACCACGACAAGGGAGAGAAGACCCTGGTTACCCAGGATGATATCTGCTTTCTGAAAAGGGACGGGGCTGCGCTGGGTTCGGAAAACAATTTCTTCGTCAAAACCGATGTGGAAAAAGATGTCCAGGAAGCCATGTACAATGCCCTGGTGGATAGATCCGCTCTGTATGAAAACGTGATGATCAAATCCAACGGGGAACCGGATTTTATGGACGAAAGCCTCACCGCCAACGGAAGAGCGGTGATCCAGCGGTCCAAACTCAAAGTGGACATCAAAGGCAAAAAAGAAAAGATTTATTCCAAATCCATAAACCTCCCTCCCCTGGAAGAGCTGGACGGCATCTTGTTTGCCTTTATCACTCGTCGGAATACCATCATGAATTTCGCCCAAAAGCTCACTCCGGAACAGGCTGTCCTGGCCTATCTGTGGGGGGAAAGCACCCACTCCTTTGCCAGCCAGCCGGCCAAAGCCGGAGAATCCGTCCGCATCGTCGGCACTGACCCCTTCATCATGGGCTCCAGAGCGAAAAAGGTGAATCAGTTCTACGACATCATCATGACTCTAGCCAGCAACTATCCGGATAAAGTCCAGTTCATGCAGTACAACACCGGGGGAATGGGAGAAATTATCCAAGAATACGAAGAGCATGGGCAAAAGAAAAAAAAGATGGTGCGCAAGGCGGACCGGGTTCCGATCAACCTGATGGCCCGGATTCAGAGAGGAGATCTCCGGGGCACTAACGAATACGAAAAAGGAATTTTTGGGACTCAAACCATTACCAAGGCCGAAGGGAAAACTCTCGATGAATGGGATATTAACAAATACTATTCCCAGGAACAGATACAGAATTACATCCATACCCTGGTGGAAGAACGGCGGAAGTTCACCGAGATGATCGCCGAAGAAGGCCTGAAAAAGGAAATCCTGAATGCGGCCGAACGTTCCTTCCGCATCGATAAGAGTCAAAAAAGAAAAAAGGTGTCGGTGCCCGGAAAACCCGGCGAAGAAAAAGAAGAGGAAAAGGAAGAGGCCGTTCCTCCTCCATGGGAATCCAAATCCCGTCCCAAGCGAGGAGGTTTCTGGCGCAGCCGTTAAACTGGGGTTACAAAGATTTACTCAACTTTTCTTCTATCTCCTGAGCCAATAGATGAAGAATCACCAGATGGAGTTCCTGTATCCGGGGAGTTTTTTCTGAGGGGACATCCAGGAGAAAATCCGGGAGGGCTGCCATCTTCCCCCCTCCTTTTCCAGTGAGAGCCGCTGTGGTCAACCCCCTGTGACGGGCTGTCTGGAGTCCTTCCATGACATTCGGAGAATTCCCGCTCGTGGAAATCCCCAAAGCCACATCCCCTTCCTGCCCCAGGGCTTCCACTTGACGGCTAAACACCTGATCAAAGGAAGAATCGTTTCCGATAGAGGTCAAAGCGGATGCATCGGTGGTGAGAGAAAGGGCCGGAATGGCCGCTCTTTTCTTTAAAAATTTATTCACAAGCTCGGCAGCAAAATGCTGGCACTGGGCGGCACTGCCTCCGTTTCCAAAAAGGATGATTTTCTTCCCTGCGCGCAGACAATCACAACAGATATCCACTAATTCTCTGAAGGTTCTTTCTCTTTTTTCAAAAAATCCCTCAATCCCCTGCTGGACTTCCTTCCCAATCTTCCGATAATCCATTTTATAACCCCATTATAAATTCAAAAGTCAAAAACCAAAATTCAAAAATATCATACAAAATCATATTCATAATAAAAAAAATAAATCA
>JAGXKI010000081.1 GCA_018335295.1 bacterium
GGGACTGTGCGCAGAAGTTCCCATCCTAAATCCAGGGAGTCAATGACCGACCGGGTTTCTAATTCTCCCTGCTGGACGAATTTTTCTTCAAACTTATCCGCAAATTCCAGATAGATTTTATCTATATCGCTTAAGGCTGCTTCACCCAGGATTAAAGACAGCTCTCTGGCTTCCTTACCCCGGGCATAACAGGCGAAAAGCTGGTTTAGGACATCGGCATGGTCTTCCCGGGTTTTCCCTTCTCCAATCCCTTTGTCTTTGAGACGGCTCAAACTGGGAAGAACATCGATAGGAGGATAGATCCCTTTCCGGTGGATCTCCCGGCTGAGCATGATTTGGCCTTCGGTGATGTAGCCTGTCAAATCGGCAATGGGATGGGTTTTATCATCCTCGGGCATGGTGAGGATAGGGATCAGAGTAATAGACCCGTCCTTTTCCTTGATCCTTCCTGCCCGCTCATACATGGATGCCAGGTCGGTATAGAGGTAACCCGGGTATCCACGCCGGCCCGGAATCTCTTTGCGGGCCGCGGATATTTCTCTTAGGGCTTCGGCATAAAAAAGCATATCCATCAGGATCACCAGAACGTGCATATCTAGATCAAAAGCCAAATACTCCGCACAGGTCAAAGCCAGCCGGGGAGTGGAAATCCGTTCCACCGCAGGCTCATTGGCTAGATTGAGAAAAAGCACAGCTTTCTCTAAGGCTCCGGTGTTCCGGAAATCCTGGATGAAGAAGTTAGCCTCTTCAAAAGTGATTCCCGTGGCTCCAAAGACCACAGCGAATTTTTCTTCTTTTCCCAAAACCGCTGATTGACGGGCGATCTGGGCCGCAATCTGGGCATGAGGCAATCCGCTTCCTGAAAAAAGAGGAAGCTTCTGGCCCCGGACCAGGGGATTCATGCCATCGATAGAAGAGATCCCTGTCTGAATGAACTCAGAGGGATAATCCCGGGCCTGGGGATTTATAGGCGCCCCGTTGATATCCACCTGCTTATCCGAGATAATCTGGGGACCTTCGTCTTTGGGATTGCCTGAACCGTCAAAAACACGGCCTACAATCTCCTCGGATACCCCCAGCTCTTGAGAGCGTCCCAAAAAACGGATTCGGGACTGTTCCACATCCAAACCAATGGTTCCTTCAAAAACCTGGATAACCGCGGTTTCTGTGGAGACATCCAGCACGGTTCCTCGCCGAAGTTGTCCCTCACCGGTCTCAATCTCCACCAATTCTCCGTATTTTACATCCTCGATCTTTTCTACAATAAGCAGGGGGCCCACGATATTGGAGACAGTCAAATATTCTTTATGCATTTTCTCTCCTCATTGAGGACTCTCGGACATTTTTTTAAAAGCCTCATCGATTTCATCCTGAATGTTTTGGATCCCCTTATCTTCCTCAGGGAGAAATTTCAATTTGGAAATCTTCTCTCTCACTTCCATCCCTGTAATTTCCTCCAGCTCCCTTCCTTCCTGCAAAGCTCTCAGCCCCAGATCATGAAAGTGAAGGATAGCCTTAAGGATGCGGTACTGTTTTTTTAAAGAAGTGTAGGTATCCTGCGGATGGAAGGCATTCTGATGGAGGAAATCTTCCCGGATAGACCGAGCTGATTCCAGGGATAACCTTTCTCTCCAAGAAAGGGATTCCACCCCCACCAGACGGGCAATCTCCTGGAGTTCAGACTCCTCCTCCAGGATCTCCATAGCTTTCTGCTTCAAGCTGAGGAAATCCTCAGCCACCTGTTTTTTCAAAAAATCCCCGATATTATCGCTGTAGAGCGAATAGCTTAAAAGCCAGTTTATGGCCGGGAAATGTCTCCGGTTGGCCAGATTGTCGTCCAGAGCCCAGAATACCTTCACCACTTTGAGAGTGGACTGGACCACCGGATCGGAAAGATCTCCACCAGGGGGAGAAACCGCTCCGATCACACTGAGAGCCCCTTTCCGGTGGTCTTCTGAGCCCAAACAGACCACTCTTCCGGCCCTCTCATAAAACGCGGCAATACGGCTGGCCAGGTAAGCGGGATAGCCTTCTTCACCGGGCATCTCTTCCATTCGACCCGATATTTCTCTCAAGGCTTCCGCCCAGCGGCTGGTGGAATCGGCCATCAGGGCTACCGAATATCCCATATCCCGGAAATATTCGGCCACAGTCATTCCGGTGTAAATGGAAGCTTCTCTGGCGGCCACCGGCATGTTGGAAGTATTGGCGATAATGATGGTCCGTTCCATAAGAGGGCGTCCGGTGTGGGGATCTTTCAGCTCGGGAAAACTCAGAAGAAGGTCCGCCACTTCATTGCCTCTTTCTCCACAGGCGACAAACACGATGATCTGGGCGTCGGACCACCGGGCCAGTTGATGCTGGACTACGGTCTTTCCGCTGCCAAAGGGTCCCGGCACGCAGGCGGTCCCTCCTTTGGCCAGGGGAAAAAGGGTATCCAGGACTCTTTGTCCTGTGGTCAAAGGCTCCTGGGGCATCAGACGCTCCCGGACTTCCCTGTTCTTCCGGATAGACCACTGCTGGAACATGTTGACCTTCTTGGTTTCCTTTTTGGTTTTGATCCGGGCTACCACTTCTTCAATGGTTAATTCCCCTTCTTTTACTTCTTCAACCTTCCCTTCAAAACCAGGGGAAACAATGATTTTGTGGTTGACCAGAGGAGTTTCTTTCACCTCTCCCAAGAAATCTCCGGTAGTGACCTCCTGGCCTTTCTTTACCAAAGGCTTAAATTTCCATTTTTTCTCCCGGTCCAAAGGAGACATCTCCACTCCGCGGGTGACAAAATCTCCTTTCTCGCTTCTTATCAGATCCAAAGGCCGTTGGATTCCGTCATAGATGGAGCTCATCAATCCCGGGCCCAATTCCACACTCAAAGGCCTTTCGGTTAAATACACAGGTTCCTGGGGACCGATACCAGTGGTGTCCTCATAAACCTGGATGTAAGCTTTATCTTCTCTCAGCTCGATGATTTCGCCGATCAGACCGAGCTCGCCGATTTTGACCATATCGTACATCTTGGCCCCGCTGCATCCTGAAGCCACCACCAGGGGGCCGGCCACTCGAATGATTTTACCTTGTTTCATCTTTTCCCCTCTTTTTAACTAAAGAATCTGAACCAGTGGCTTTAATGGACATCTCCCTCATCCTCTTCTCCATTTGATCACTCACTTCCCGGTAATCAGAAAATCCCACGATGACAGGAAAAAACTTTTTTTCTATCTTTTGCTTCTCCTCCTGGACCGCTTCCATATAATCCTGATGGAGAAAGCAGAGAGCGATCTCCTCTTTCTCCAGGTTTTTTATAATCTTTCGGGCCTCCTCTTTGCTTTGGGGAGAATACACCTGAACTCCCAGAGCTTTAAACGCAAACAATAAGTCCGGAGGCCCCACTATGGCTACTTTATCCAACATAGGTCTGACTTATCCTTCCTTTCAGGGTGGAGGCAGGAATCTGATTGATTTTTCCCACTCCCACTAGTCTTATCATGTTCAGTTCCTTTCTCTTGGCTAAAGCATAGGCAAAAACAGGCTCGGGCCCGAAAACCACATATTTAGCTTTCTTCAAATAATCCATCAAAAAGTTTTCGAGGCCTTTTTCCAGTTCCACAAAGGTTTCCTCTTTTTCTAGAGTATGAACCGCTTGATTCCAAAAGCTCTGATAAGAGGAGGCCTTCAGTTTCTCTCCCATTTCAAGCAAAGAACGTTCATAATTCTGGAGGAGAATTTCCGGATCCAAAAATCCTCCTTTCATGATTATCTGAGCCAATTTCTGTTGGGGGTACTCCAGGTATTTAGTCCGTGCCAACATCTTGAGGTTTCCCAGGTCAATCCAGTAACGGATATAGTCGGTAATGAAGGGATACCCGCTCTCCCGGGCTCGGGGCAAAATGGAAACTGGATTATGAAGTCCTGAAATAACCTCCATTATAGATTTTTCCTCCAACAGCTCCTCTATGTTTCTGTGGAGACGTTCTTTTTCTTTTTCCAAAACACTGTCCAGTTCTTCGGAATGAGAAACCTGACTCAATTCTTCGGGATATCCTCCTGTTTCACTCAATAATTTCAAGGCAGCGGTGAAATCCTTGGCTTCCACTGCCTCTTTGAACACCGCCTCCCGGATCATCTTTTTCTCTAAGGCCCGCACTCTTCCTACAGCAAAGGCATAATCTGTACGAGACTGTTTTTTCATAAACCCAAAACCTTTATGATGAAATTTTCCAGCCGGGGCCGGAGTTCCTCTTTCAATCTTTCTTTCTCCAGGGACTCTTCTTTTTCTCCTTCTTTGAGGATAATTTTTCTTTTGAGTTCTTTCTTTTGAGCCAAGCTCTTCTGCAGGGACTTTTCCAGCACCTCATCGATGAGTTTCCTCTTTTCGGAAAGAAGCTGGATTTTCTTTTCCATACGGGCTTGAGTGACCAGCCGGTTGGCCTCCAGTTCTCCCTCTTTTTGGGCTCTCTCCAAAATCTCCTGGGCCTCTTGGGAAGCTTTTTCCCGGCTGTTTTCTTTTATATTCTGGGCCTTTTGTTCACTCTCTTCCTGAATCCTGCGTGCTTCAGTCTGGGCATCCTCGATGATTTTATCCACAATTTTCTCTAAACTCATGATTTATCTGAAATTTATAGTTGGATACCGTTGAGAAGAATGATGGTGATCAGCAGACCCAAAACAGCATAAGTTTCCACCAGGACAGCCATAACCACAGGCTTCATCAGGTCTTTAGGCTGCTTGGCCACCATGTAAACTCCCGATGCACACACTTTTCCCTGGTGAATTCCTGAAACCAAACCCGTAAAAGCTACGGGCAGGGCGGCTATGAGTATCTGCAGACCCTGATGGAGGTTAGGCATCACCACTTCCCCCACCAAACCCACCTTCAGAATTATCAAAAAGGCGCTCAAAAACCCATAGATTCCCTGGGTACTGGGAAGAGCCACCATCAGGAGAAGATTGCCGAACTTTTCCGGGTCTTCGCTCATAACCCCACTGGAGGCCTGTCCAGCCAGAGCAATCCCTATAGCTGAGCCAATCCCTCCGAGGATGATGGCAATCGCTCCTCCCAAGGCAGCCAGTGCCAATCCAATCTCCATTGATACCTCCTTATTTTCTCATGGACCAAATTTATTCTATAAAATCAATAAACTTGCTTTCCAGTTCCAAAGGTTTGAAGGTTCTCCCTCCCGAGACAAAAAATTTACCGAAAAATTCCACAAACTGAAGACGCATGGAATGGACAAATCCTCCCAGGTAGCTGATGCCGAAGTTGAAAAGATGCCCGATCACAAAGATGACCGCGGCAAAAATCCATCCCAACACCGGAGTACCCAGAACATTCTGGGCCATCATGTTGACCACCGTGGCGATCACAGTGGTGGCCAATCCCAAAGCCAGAAGCCGGGAATAAGAAAGGACATCAGCCAGGTACCGGGAAATATCATACAAACTGTAAAGACCTCCAAAAAACCGGGACACCGGATTCTTGCTGGGAGAGGAAAAAAAGAGGATGCCGCCCATTCCGGCCAGTGATAAATACAGCCAGAGAGATTGTTGGGTTAAAAGATAAAGCGTACCCGCAGGAAGAAGAATCAACCACCCTCCCTGGGAAAAAATTGCCCGGAGGTACTGTTTTTTTTTCAACCATTCGATCATCTTAAGCAGAGTTCCAAACCACACCTGCACAAACCCCAGAGCTAGAGAAAGGACCAGGAAAATGAGAGGATCCTCCACCGGGTCAAAAATCATCAAACTGGGAACGGGAAAACCAAACCAACCCCCGATGAGGGCTCCCATGATGATCGTGGA
>JAGXKI010000027.1 GCA_018335295.1 bacterium
GGAGTGTGGCTTTTGTGTTGGCCGATTTTCCCTTTGATTCCTCGGCTTACATCGGGGTTATTCTTCTGGGCGGGATTGTGGTCAACAACTCCATTCTGCTCGTGGATCATATCAACCTGAAACGGAGACAAGGTCTTTCCTTTCTTAAGGCTATCCTGGAAGGAGCCAGGGAAAGGGTGAGGCCGATTTTTATGACCACCAGCACTACGGTGTTAGGAATGCTTCCTCTGGTTCTTATCAACCTGGAGGTGGGAAAAAGGAAGATTTGGTCCTCTCTGGCCCTTTCCGCCGTGGGAGGGCTTATTACATCAACTTTGTTCATCCTCTTGGCAATCCCTGTTTTTTACTACTATGGAAACGGGATTCCCCGCTGGCTGCAGAAAAAAGCCGGAGAACTCAAAAAAGCCTGGAACAAATTTAAATAAAGTTCCTTTAGCCTATTCCCAGAATCATCTCAAAATAGTGGTGAATATAAATATAATGAGTGATAGGAGGGATAAGGGTGGGAAATGAGGAAGCCCCTATGAGGACTGAACGGGCATGGTTCCTCTCCTTAGGAGAGGAGAGTGAAGTCCGAATGGGAGCTGATTTCCTCGCTGGGAAAATCAGCGTGCTGACGATTTCCTACCCTTATCCCTCTTAAAGAAATAAATCATCTTATCTATTTTCTCTTTTCAATTGAACTGAAGTCAATTTTTGTTATAGAATTCAAAATTTGTGGAGGTTCCAATGGGTTATTCTGTAAATGATATAAGGGAAAAAATACAAAATTATCCTCGAGTTAAATTGATTCATTCACCCACATCCTTGTACAAACTGGAAAATCTTACTGAGGCTTTGGGAGGGCCAGAAATATACATCAAAAGGGATGATATCACTGAACTGGCTTTTGGAGGAAATAAATCCAGGAAGCTGGAATTCATCCTTAAAGATGTGCAGAATAAGAAAGCGGATTCTGTGGTCACTTGGGCCAGCCTTCAGTCCAACTGGTGCCTTCAGACTGCCGCCGCAGCCAGAAAAATCGGGCTCATTCCTGTGCTGGTCCTGTTTGAAACCTATGATCTTCCTGAATTTTATGACGGGAACATCCTTTTGGATTTTCTGGTTGATGCCGAAATCAAGACCCGAGAAGCTGAAAAGGGAGAAGTGGTGAAGGAAGAGAAAGTTCAGGAAGTGATGGAAGAAGTTATCAACGAAATCAAGGAATGGAGTCATCTTCCCTATGTCATACCGGTTGGAGGGTCCAAACCGGGATGGTCTATGGAGAAACCTTACGGAGCCATCGGCTACGTGAATGCTTTCCTGGAGTTGGCAGACCAAGTAGAGGAGCAGGATGGAGGAATGGATTATATCATTCATGCTTCCGGCTCTGGAGGAACTCAAGCCGGTCTGGTTGTGGGAGCCAAGGCTTTAAGGAAAAAGACAAAGATTGTAGGAATCAGTGTCTCCGATGAAAAAGAGTCTTTTTCTAAAGAAATCCTGGACATTGGTCGTGAGACCGTTAAATCTCTGGGATTGGATATTCCTTTAGAGAGGGATGACATCACGGTTATGGATGATTACATCGGTGAAGGCTATGGGATGGTGACCAAAGAAGTCGCTGAAATTATCTCATATGTGGCTCAAAAGGAAGGCTTTTATCTGGACCCCGTTTATACGGGGAAGGCCATGATCGCTTTAGTGGATTTGATCAAAAAAGGATATTTTCGCAAAGATGATCGAGTTGTGTTTATCCACACCGGAGGGACTCCAGCCCTCTTTCCCCACAAACATCAGCTGACCGAGTATCTTATAAAGTCATTAGCTTGAAAATAGCCTGTTTGATTAATTTTTTTACGGATGGGTCCTGTTCCGGGATCTCTCCCGTCCATCCTTGCTCCATCCATCCTCTTTGAAAAGGAAACAGACATTAATTATTTAGAGTTCAAGCCATTTTCATTTGTTGAGGGTGGCGAAGGCGCCGTTGAAAATTAGCTTAGCTTGAACAATTCGAACGAATTATCTTCCGGTTCTTTTGAGATACTTCAGGAATTCGCTGTCTGTGGAAAGGATGAGCCATGTCTTTTCATTCAGACTGGCACTGTAGGTCTCCAAAGATTTCATGAACTGGTAGAATTCCGGATCTCGGTTGTAAGCCTGGGCGTAAATATCGGTGGCTTCACCATCCGCATTTCCCCTAATTTCCTGGGCTCTCTGGTAGGCTTCAGATTGAATTCTATGCAGCTCTTTTTGCTTTTCACCATTGATTTCGGCACTCCGTCCTTCCCCTTCGGAGCGGTATTTTGATGCGATTCTTTGTCTTTCTGCGATCATCCGGTCAAAAACCTTACTCTGGACCTCATCCACATAGTTGATTCTCTTGAATTTGACGTCTTTGAGTTCGATTCCCAATTCTTTGGTATCCTGGCGGGAATTTTTCAGGATGATTTGAGTCATTTTTTTGCGCCCTTTTTCCACATCAGGAAGGTCGGAAGCGGTTTGAACAATTTCCTCCAGTTCTTCAGAGATTTGGAATTCCCGGTTGGTGGAGCGGACGATTTCGATAAGATCGTAAGTGGCAATGGTGTTTCGGGTTTGTCCATCGATGATATCATCCAGTCGGGACTGAGCTCCGGTTTGGTTTCGGACTCTCTGGAAAAAAAGCAGGGGATCGCTGATTTTCCACCGGGCATAGGTATCGACCCATATGTATTTTTTATCCTGGGTGGGAATTTGGTTGACCTCTCCATCCCATTCCAGCCAGCGTTTCTCGAAAAAGTTGGCTTTTTGGATAAAGGGGGTTTTTGCATGGATTCCCGGTTCGGTAATGGCTTCTCCTATGGGTTCTCCAAACTGAGTGATGATGACTTGGTTGGTTTCGGTTACAATGTACAGTGCATCGAAGAGAACAATAAGGACAATCAAAACACAAACGGCGATAATGATGTTTCTAGTTGGTTTTTTCATCTTTGGATTCCTCCTTTTTGATGATCCCGTCATTAAAATTTAGAAGGGGGAGAAGATGTTTCTGTTTTTCGTCAAATATAATTTTGTTCTCGATCTTGGGAAGCATCTGGTTGATCGTCTCTAAATAAAGACGCTTTCGAGTCACTCGAGGAGCTCTGGCGTAGGCTTGATACACACTGATGAAGCGATCGGCTTCTCCTTCAGCATTATTGACCCTTCGGGTGGCATACCCTTCAGCCTTATTGATGGTTTCTTTGGCTTGACCTTTGGCTTTGGGGATCACTTTATTGTATTCGGACCAGGCATTGTTGATCATTTCTTCTTTTTCCTGAAGGGCTTGATTGACTTCGTTAAAGGAAGGTTTGACAGGGTCGGGGGGGTTGACATTCTGAAAGATGAGTTGACTGACATCGATTCCTATTTCATAATCATCACAGAGTTTTTGAAGTTCCTGTCTGGCCTGCTCGGCCATACGAGTTCTTCCTACGGTTATGACTTCATCCACAGAGTTGTCGCCAACCACCTTTCGAACCACCGCTTCATTCATAGACCGGAAAGTGCTATTAGGATTCCTGAGTTTGAACAGGTAATTGTAAGGGTCTCTGATTTTGTACTGGACAATCCATTCCGCGATGGCCACATTGAGGTCTCCTGTGAGCATGATGGCTTCCTTTTTAGCGCTGGAAGTTGGCTGGTACTGAGTCCGGATGCCTGGTTTGGCGGTCCGGAATCCAAATTCCATCTTGAGCTGTCTCTGGACAGGGACTTTAGTCAGGCTTTCGATTCCCAAGGGGAGTTTGAGATGAAGCCCCGGAGGGGTGGTTCGCACATATTTTCCGAAACGCAGAATCACTCCTACTTCTTCGGGGGCTATTTGGTAGATAGAGCTGAACAGGAGAATCAGAGCTATCACCACCGCGATTCCTGTCAGCACAGGGCCTTTTTTAACTTTAGGGAGTTTGATTTCCATGGAAGGAAAATCGTTTGCCATTGAAACCTCCTTTGATCTACGTTAATTCCCCCTTATTTTAGCATAAATGAGAAAGAATACAAACTTGAAAAAGAATGCCATCTTATCCTTAAAAGTTAAATAGGAGGAATTGTTGAGTCTAGAAATGGTGGTTTAAGAGGCTTTCCAGCTGGGGAAGAGAGGTCTTGTGGAGAGGAAAAGTCATGCTGGAAAGTTCTTCCATGGCCTTGAGACCACTTCCCGTAAGGATAAGCACAATCCGGTCTTCGGGCTTGAATTGAGTTTTTGAAGACAGTTTGTACAAACCAGCCAAGGCAGCGGCCGATGAGGCCTGACAGAAAATACCTTCCTTTTGAGCCAGTGATTTTTGGGCGGAAGAAATTTGTTTATCTGTGGAATCAATGATGAAGCCATTGTTTTCTTTGATCATTTGAAGGACGATATTTCCTCCAGGAGGATCCGGATTAGAGATGCCGTGGGCGATGGTCCTTCCTTTTTGGATGCGTTTCACTCGGGAGTATCCGGATGAAAAGGCTTGAGCGATAGGGGAACAGCCTTTAGCTTGAACACCCACAAAAGTAGGGGTTTTTTGAATGAGTCCCTGTTTTTTTAAATCAAGAAAAGCTCTCATCAATCCGATGAGATGTCCTCCGGAACTCACAGGAACCACTATGTAATCAGGAGCCTTTTGGTTGAAGTGAAGAAAGATTTCAAATCCGGTGATTTTGTATCCTTCGATGCGGAAAGGGTCCACAGAATTCATAAAGTAAATCCGATGAGATTTTCCTACAGAAAAACTCTTATAAAAAAGTTTCCCATAATCTCCCTTGACCTTTATTAGAGTGGGGCTGTGGATCGCGGAGGAGAGAAGTTTTTCTCGGGAAGTATCTTCTTTCAGTAGGATCATTGTTTTCAATCCAGCTTTGGCTCCGAAAGCAGAGGTTGAAGCAGCCATGTTTCCTGTAGAAACCGTACCGATATTTTTGATTCCCAGGGAAACAGCCTTTTGCAAAGCCACAGCTGTCCCCCTGTCTTTAAAGCTGTATGTGGGATTGGTGGTTTCATTTTTGGCATAAAGAGAAGGAAAATTGAATTGATTCATGATACCTGAAAGTTTGATAAGAGGGGTGTTTCCTTCGCCCAGAGTCAAGTTTAGGTTCACTTTGTTCAAAGGAAGAAAATCCAAGGCTCTCTCTAAAGGGTTTTCTTTATCCAGATAAAGCTCTTTATTTTGGGGAGGATAGAAGTAGAGAAGGGGAGCCCCACAATCTGGACAGAATGGGTTAAAAATATTCAGAGGAAATTTTTTCTGGCAGAAAAGACATTCCAGGTATTCCATTTTGGCCCTTTCCCTCAAAGGCTTCATTTTCATAGAATTCAGTTTATATTCCCATATGCAGAATTGTAAAGAGAAAATTGGTAGAAGAAGGAAGAGGAGAAAAGGTGAGACCGGTTCCTTTGTTGAACGGAGTGTTGTAGAATGAAAATGCTTCGTTAGAATCGGAGAAAAACAGACAAGATGAAAGAAAGCAAAGAATATTTTATGAAGATAGCTCTTGAAGAAGCGGAAAAAGCCAGGAAAAAAGGAGAAGTTCCGGTGGGAGCTGTTCTAGTCCAGGAGGATAATATTATTTCCCGGGGTCACAACCAACCCGTGAATCAAAATGATCCCACATCTCATGCAGAAATCAATGCCATTCGGAAAGGCTGTCAAAAGAAAAAAAATTATAGGCTTCCCGGATGTGATTTGTACGTGACTCTAGAGCCCTGTGCCATGTGTTTGGGTGCTGTGGTGTTGGCCCGAATAAGACGTCTGATTTTTGGAGCTTATGATCCTAAGTCCGGCGCAGTGGAGTCGGTGATGAAATTTCCGTTTGAACGAATGAATCATCAGGCTGAAATCCAAGGTGGAGTAATGGTTAAGACATGCAGTAAAATAGTAAAGGAGTTTTTTAAAGATAAGAGATAATGCATAGTCTGCGGAGAGGTGGCCGAGTGGTTTAAGGCGGCGGTCTCGAAAACCGCTATCCTGAAATGATCAGGATCGTGGGTTCGAATCCCACCCTCTCCGCTTTTCAAAAAATTTCGTCTTGAGTGAAAGGCAAATTTTATTGTATTATAAAAATTACTTTATCTTTCTCGAATTTAGACGCTCAAATATCCCTAAAACCAAGCCTAAGATGAGAAGGGAGGATACATTATGAAAGACTATCCAGCTGAGAAAATAAGAAATATTGGTCTCATTGGTCACGGTTCTTGTGGGAAAACCTCACTGGCATCAGCATTTTTATATAACGCTGGGGCTACCAACAGGTTGACCCAAGTGGAGAAAGGAAATACTGTGACAGATTTTGATCCCGATGAGATAAACAGAAAGATTTCTATCAGTTCAGCTGTTTGTTATGTGGAGTGGAATGGACATAAGATCAATATGATCGATTGTCCCGGTTACACAAATTTCCTTTGGGATGCTCGAGCTAGTTTGAGAGCGGTGGATGCAGGGATGGTTATGGTCAGCAGCGTGGATGGAGTGGAAGTGGGAACAGAAAAAGTGTGGGGGATGTTGGATGATTTTGGCCTTCCCCGTATGATTGTGATCAACAAGCTGGACAGAGAAAACTCTGATTTTAAAAAAACCATGGAATCTGTGCATCAATTTTTTGGCCGTGAGGCCGTACCTGTTCAAATCCCCATTGGAGAGGAAAAGAATTTTTCCGGGGTGGTGGATTTGCTCAAACAAAAGGCCTATGTTTTTGAAAAAGATGGAAAGGGAAATTTTAAAGAGGAGGAAATTCCTTCTGATTTAAAAGAGGAGGCTCAGAAAAAATTTGAAGAACTAACTGAAATGGTGGCAGAAAATGATGAAGACCTGATGGAAAAATATTTTGAAAAAGGTGAACTTTCTTATGATGAAATCATTCAAGGGCTGAAGAAAAGCATTCTTGATCGAGAATTAATTCCTGTATTTGTTTCTTCCGCTTTGTTCAACATAGGAACTCAACCGATTCTGGATGGAGCGGTCAATTTTCTTCCTTCTCCCGTCCAAAGATCTGAAATCGAGGGAGAAGTTGAAGGAAAAGAAGGGACCGTGAAACCCGCCCAGGATGAAACGTTTTCAGCCCTGGTGTTTAAAACTCTTTCGGACCCTTATACGGGAAGAATTTCCTTGATGAGGATTTTCTCAGGCCGAGTCAATCCTGATGTGACTGTGACGAATTCCAGTAAAAAAATCGATGAAAAAATGTCTGGACTTTTTTTCCTTCAAGGAAAAGATCAAAGATCAGCCGGGCAAGCCAAAGTCGGGGATATTGTGGCCACTGCCAAACTGAAAGAAACTTTTACCGGTGATACTCTTTGTGAGAGAGGGAAAAGTATCGTATATCCCTCTTTTCAGTTTCCCGAACCTTCGATATCTTTTGCCATCATGCCCAAAACCCGGGAGGATGAAGATAAAATTTCCCAGGCTGTCCACCGCATTACCGAAGAAGATCCCACCGCAAGGATCGGGAGAGACCCCGAAACAAAGGAATTAATTATTTCTGGAAATGGGCAGCTTCATGTGGAGATCGTTACGGAACGCTTAAAAAAGCGGTATGGTGTGAATGTCGATCTCAAACCCCCGAAGATTGCTTACAGGGAAACAATCAAGGGAAAAGCTGATGTGCAGGGTCGATATAAGAAACAAACTGGAGGAAGAGGACAGTTTGGAGATGTAAAAATAACCATGGAACCTTTACCCAGAGGGGAGGATTTTGAATTTGAAGATAAAATATTCGGAGGAGCGATTCCCAAGAGTTTTATTCCTTCGGTTGAAAAGGGAATCCAAGAGTCTCGTCAAAAAGGAATACTTGCTGGGTATCCCACAGTTGATTTTAAAGTGGTTCTCTATGATGGTTCCTACCATGAAGTTGATTCTTCGGATATTGCTTTCAAGATTGCCGCTTCCATGGCTTTTAAAAAGGGCGTCAAGCAGGCTAAACCCACCATCCTTGAACCCATCATGCAGGTGGAAGTTTATACTCCGGAAACCTATATGGGCGACATTATGGGGACACTCAACAGCCGCAGGGGTAGAGTTCAGGGAATGGAACAAAGAGGAGAGTTGAGGATTATCAAAGCACGGGTTCCTATGGCTGAAATGCTCGATTTCGAGCCTTCCTTAACCTCCATCACCGGAGGAAGAGGTTCGTTTATCATGGAATTTTCTAATTATGAGGAAGTGCCCTCTCAGCTTCAAAAGAAAATCATCGACGAGTCCATTAAAGAAGGACGTATCAAACCCGAAGAAGAATGAAGAATGGGAAATTAGCTTTTGACAAAAACAAGAAGTAGAGAAGCTACTGTGGTGAGGGCTAGAGAAAAATAAAAGGGTCCCAACATTCCTATGCTTTCCCAGAGTATCCCTGCAACAAAGGAAGCCGGGAAGGTAAAAAGGCCTGTAATCATTTGATAGGCTCCCAAACTGCTGGCTCGAAATTTTTGGGGGGCTAGCTCACTCACAAAGGTTTTCTGGACGGGTTCCAAAGCTCCTCTGTGAGCTCCATACAGCACAAAACTGATGATGACCGTGGCATAACTTTGTCCCAGGATCAAACAGATAAGGACCGATCCCCAGAGGATAAAGGAAATAAAAATGAGATGTTTTCTTCCCCATTTGTCCGAAAGTCTTCCCAGAGGGAAAGACATCAGAGAGGCCACCACCGTAAAAATCAGGTAAAGGAGCGGAACAAAAGTGGTCTTGAATCCGAATTCCTTGGCGTAGATGAGCAGAAAAGAATAGCTGAAGGCTCCTAGAGAAAAAAGGGCACTCAAAAACAGAAAAAGCTTGAAGTTTTCATCTAAATCTTTTAAGGAAAGACCTTTGTAGAGTTTGAGTTTTCTTGTTTTTCTTTCTTTGATCAAAAGAAAAATGAGAAGAGCACTTATTAGGGAAGGAATAGAAGCGAGAGCGAAAAGAATTCGATATCCCAGGAGACGAAAGAAAACAATGCAGATGATGATCCCGCATACAGCCCCCAAATGGTCCAAAGCCCGCAGAAATCCAAAATTTTTCCCTCTATTTTTTCGGGTGGAGACATCTGCAATGTAAGCATCTCGAGGAGCTGCTCTGATTTTTCCACTTCTATCCAGGATCCGGAAGGGAATGAGATGGGTCCATACGGATGAAAGGGCATACCCGATTCGGGAAAGGGAGCCGAAAAGATAACCTACCCAAATAAAGGCCTTTCGTTTTTTCAATCGGTCTGAAAAATAACCGGAAGCGGCCTTAGAGATGGACACCAGAGCATTTCCTACACCGTCCAGGAAACCCAAGGCCGTCATGTTGGCTTTGAGGACTTGGGTTACAAAAAGAGGCCAGATGGGATAGATAATATCTGAGCCCATATCGTTAAGAAAGGAAGCGGTGGCAAAAGTCCTCACTACTTTTCTGGACTCTGGTTTTCTTTGGTTTGTTGAGTTCTTTCCGTCCATTTAGGATTTGATGGATTCAAGGTAGAATTTGCATCCATCCGGGAGAAAGGTCAACTATCTTTGTCTTTTTCTTGCTTTCGCTGCAAATTTTATTATACTTTAAATTCTCCATGAGACAATGGTCAATATCAAAAAGCAAAGGATGAAGAGAAAAAAAAAATTCAAGTTCCGTGCATTTGTTTCTTTAACCATTTTCTGGACTTTTATCGTGGAAGCATTGTCGGGTTTGATCCTGTATACTGTTCCTCCAGGAAGGATTGCAGATTGGGCACACTGGGAGTTTCTTGGTTTTACCAAAGGTGGATGGGAAATGATTCATACCATTTTTGGCTATTTGTTTTTGATTTTTGTATCTATTCATTTGTACAAAAACTGGAAGTCGATTGTTCATTATATAAAGCGGAAGGTAAGAAGAGTCTTTCAAGCGAGAGTAGAGCTGGGAGTTTCTTTGGCTTTAGTTGTGATTGTATTTGTGGGAGCTGTATTCAGTATTCCTCCCTTTCGTTCGGTGATGGATTTGGGCTCTGTGATAAAAGACACATGGCCTGAAAACAAAGAACAGCCCTTTTTAGTCCGGGCTGAAAAGTTGAGTATGGACCAATTTCTCCGCCTTTTGGACATTCCCTTTACCCAAGCTTATAAAGTATTGAGGGAAAATGGGGTTGAAATCAAAGATAAGAAGAGCCGAGTTATCGATGTTGCCCACCAAAATCACACTTCACCCTCAAATATTTATAAGATATTGAAAAAACTCATTCCACCACAAAAACGAATAAACAGAGATCGATTGATTCGAAAAGAGTCATTTTTCAAATAAAAAAGGAATAAAGGTGAAGGATATAATTGCTCAAGTGCTCCGTTTTGTATATGATTATTCCTCTTTGACTCCACTAAATTCTCAACACGAAAATATGTCTCCATTGAAAAGAGGGAGGTCAAAATGTTTATTCGAAAATTTTTGAGATTCAAAGTTCTCTTTATTCTCTGTATTTTCTTAGGCTCATTTTTATACGGGGAGCCTATCAAGACTCCTGCAGAACAAGCCAACTACACTCAGTACACCCAGTATAAGGAAATCGCTCGGTTTTTAAGTCAAATAGACCAGATTTCTCCTTATGTCTCAATGAAAATCGTGGGCCGCAGTAAAAAAACCGAAAATTATCCAGCAAGAGATATTTTTTTGTGTGTGGTTACTGAAGAAGGAATCGAAAATCCTTCTCATCTCAATAGAAACAAACCCACTTTTTTCATCATCGCTTCCCAGCACGGAAATGAACAGTCTGCCAAAGAAGCGGCCTTGTGGCTTATAAGAGACCTGGCTGAGGGGAAGCTCAATTCTCTTCTCCAGGAAGTAAATTTCTTGATTCTTCCTCAGGCTAATCCTTACGGGACTAAATTTGATCAGAGGCGGAACGAACAAAATCTGGACTTAAACAGGGATCATGTCAAACTGGAGGCTCCTGAAGTGGAAGCCATCCATCGAGTTTTCCGAACATGGATGCCAGAAGTCACCATGGATGTTCATGAAAAAGGAGACAGTTATTACCGGATATCCATAGGCTGTGTTTCTAACGCCAACATCTCTCACCCCATACAGAAATTTTCCCGCCATACTATCCTGGCTGAAGTGGAAAGAAATTTGGAGTCAAAGAACATTCCTTTTCATGAATACCTCATAACCCAAAGAATGGGGATCGATTCATCCGCCGGAGTGGATTACAGCGAAAAGGAACTTCAGAACAGAGAATGGATGAAAAGATACAGTACCACGGATCTCAACGATGGACGCAACAGCCTGGGAATCTATCAAACTTTTTCTTTTATCCAAGAAGGATCTTCCCGTCATGACTTAAAAACCCTGAAAAAAAGGACCAACTGGCAGTATTGGGGTATCCGTTATTTTGCAGAAAGTGTGGGACGCCACGGAAAGGAAATCCTTTCCATGGCGAACAAATTCAGAGAAAATGTTCGAAAAAAGGCTGGAGTTTATTCCAAGCAGGATTTGGTTCACCTTCGAATGAAGTATGCCCGAGATAAGGATCATCCTACTCTCACTATAAAAAAATTTAAAAAAGCTGAAGAGCGAATTTTAGGTGTGCTCAAAGTGGATAAAAAGGCAGGAGACCCTCTGACACGTAAGGATGTGGCTTCTTATCCCCATCCTTCGGAATATAAAGTGGTGAAAGAAGTGGTTGAAAATTGGTTTCCCCTTGTGGAACGCACGGTCTCTGTACCCCGGCCTCTAGGCTATATTGTTCCAGATGAGCATCAAGATCTCATTGAAACCATGCTCCGGCATGACTTAAAGGTGGGGGTTTTCACTAAAGATGCTTCCATTAAGGTGGAATCCTACCAAATAACTCATATCGTTCCCTCCAAACATGACTATCTTCCTCCTGAAGAAATTGGTGTGGAAAAAAAGGAAATGGAGAATCTTGTTCAAGAAGGGGACTATTATGTCTCCTGTGCTCAGCCAGGAGCCAATCTCATTCCCTGTCTTCTCGAACCCCAGTCCCAGTATGGTTTCATTCGCTACTGGAAATTCAATCTGGTCCCTGAAATTGGAGATATTTTTCCTTTTTACAGGTTGGATGAAGAACAAGAACTTTCTGTAGTGCCTTATAAGAGATGGGAGCGGTAAAGAAAATTCAGAAAAAAATTTAGATTTTTCTGAAACCAAAAAGAAAATTTTTTACAGAAAGCTTTTAATTGAGCTTTCTCTCGAACTTCTCCTGTATTATAATTTAAAGGACTTGTCTTATTTTTTGGTTTTATACAGCTGGACCCGAAAATGATTTTGGAAAAAAGAAAATTTTATCTGCTGCCTTTCGTTTTTATTGTGTTGTTTTTGGCTTTTTCTATCCCAATATTTCCAAAAGCCAATGATATTGATGTGGAAGAGTTAAAAAAGGAGGCTCCCAAAGTATTCCTTGATTGTCGTCGCTGCGATAAAAAATATATCCGGACTGAAATTACTTTTGTGAATTATGTCAGGGACTCCAAAGAAGCAGACATTCATGTTTTGATGACTTCCCAGAGAACCGGAGGTGGAGGAAGAGAATACACCATCAGTTTCATAGGGCAAAAAAGATTTTTCGGGATGGAGCATACCCTCAACTATATTTCTCATAAGACAGATACCCGTGATGAACGGCGGAAAGGAATGGTGGAGATTCTGAAAAAAGGTTTATTTCCGTTCATTATGAAGACTCCCATTCTTAAGCACATTTCTTTAAAATTTAAGCCAAAATTGATGCCCACAGCTGTTGCGGACAAATGGAATTTTTGGGTTTTTAATATCGGTTTACACGGCCGTATAAATGGAGAAAAGAAAAGGCAGTCCAGTTCCATAAACGGGCATGTTTCGGCTAACCGGGTCACTCCAGAATTAAAATTTCGGCTGAATCTTTCTGGAAATTTCGATGAGAGTCAATTCGATGTCGATGGAGAAACCATCACCAGCTCTTCAGAGAAAAAGAATGTCACCACTATGCTGGTTAAAAGCCTGGGAGATCACTGGTCTCTGGGAGGATGGTTCCGTTTTTCAACATCTACCTATAGAAACATAAAATCCGAGGTTAAAATTTCTCCTGCTGTGGAATTCAATTTATTTCCTTATGAAAAAGCCACTCGAAGGCAACTACGATTTCTCTATAGGACTGGTTATGTGGGATCCAGGTATATCGAAAAAACCATCTACAACAAATTTTCAGATGATTTAATTGGAGAATCTCTTTCCATAACCTTTGAGGTCAAAGAGCCATGGGGGAATGCTTCCACTTCAATTGAGGGATCTCATTATTTTCGTGATATCAGTAAAAACCGTTTAAAGCTTCGAGGAAATGTGAATGTCCGCTTGGTGAAGGGACTTTCCTTGAGTTTCCATGGACGCTATTCTCGGATTCATGATCAGCTTTCTTTATCTAAAGGGGAAGCCAGTTTGGATGAAATCCTTCTGCGCCGGAAACAGCTGGCCACAGATTTTAACTATAATCTTTCTTTAGGGTTGAGCTATACTTTTGGTTCGGTCTACAGCAACGTGGTCAACCCCCGATTCGGTTGGTAAAGACTCTCCTCATTTAGTTTATTGAAACGAATTGAAGGGGAGAGGGAACACAATACTGTTTATGAATTGGGAGAAAATAAGAATCAAACCATAAGGCGGTGTATTGTGTTCCCAGTTTAAGATGATTAACTTAAGGCTTCTTTAACTTTAACTCCGATCTCTGCAGGGCTATGGGCCACCAGGACTCCGGCATCTTGAAGAGCTTTCATTTTTTCTTTGGCGGTTCCTTTTCCCCCAGCAATAATGGCACCGGCGTGTCCCATCCTTCTTCCGGGAGGGGCGGTCTGTCCGGCAATAAAGCTCACTACAGGTTTGTTGAATTCCTTGTTTATGTATTCAGCGGCTTCTTCTTCTGCGGAACCTCCGATTTCTCCGATGATGATAACACCTTCTGTATCTTTATCTTCCTGGAAGAGGTTGAGAACATCTACGAATTTTAATCCGATAATGGGGTCCCCTCCGATACCTAAAGCTGTGGACTGACCAAATCCTTCCTGGGTAACTTGATCCACAGCTTCATAGGTCAATGTTCCGGACCGAGATATAATCCCGATGGAACCCTGTTTATGGATATGTCCGGGCATGATTCCAATCTTGCATTTTCCAGGGGATATGATTCCGGGAGTGTTGGGTCCTATCAGATGACAATCTTTATCTTTAAGGAACTGCTTGACTTTGATCATATCCGATGCGGGAATGCCTTCGGTGATGCACACGATCACACTCACACCGGCATCAGCGGCTTCGGTAATGGCATCCGCGGCGAAAAAAGGAGGAACAAATATGGCCGAAGCATTAGCTCCTTCTTTTTGGACAGCATCGGAGATCGTATTGTAAACAGGAACTCCCAAATGAGTTTGTCCTCCCTTTCCCGGAGTCATTCCTGCTACGACATTTGTGCCGTATTCCTGCATCTTCTGAGCATGAAAGGTACCTTCGCTTCCGGTAATCCCCTGAACCACCACTCGAGTGTTTTCATCTATCAATATACTCATGATGGACTCCTTTCTTTTTATTTAGCCAAAGGAACAACTTTTTCTGCGGCTTCTTTCATGTTGGCTGCGGAATAGAATTCAAGGCCTGACTCTTTCAGAATATTTTTGCCTTCTTCAACATTGGTTCCTTCCAATCTCATCACTAAAGGAAGCTTGAAATCCACTTCCTCGGCTGCTTTAACGATTCCTCTGGCAATAAGGTCACAGCGAACAATTCCGCCAAAAATATTGACCAGAGCAGCCCTGACACTCTTATCAGAGACCAGGATTTTAAAGGCATTCTGCACTGCTTCTTCAGAAGCTCCTCCTCCTACATCCAGGAAATTAGCAGGCATGCCTCCAGAGTGCATGATAATATCCATGGTGGCCATAGCCAACCCAGCTCCGTTGACCATGCACCCCACGTTTCCATCCAATTTTATGTAGTTCAGGTTAAATTTGGAGGCTTCTACTTCCAAAGGTTCTTCTTCATCCAGGTCTCTCATTTCCTTGATTTTGGGATGGCGGTCAAGAGCATTGTCATCAAAATTCATCTTAGCATCCAGGCCCAAAACCTCTCCCTGTTTGGTCACGAGTAGAGGGTTGATTTCTGCAAGAGAAGAATCGGTTGCTTGAAAGGCCTTATAAAGGCTTGTGATGAACTTGATGGCCTGCTTCAAGGTATTCCCTGAAAGCCCCAGTTTGAATCCGAGCTTCCGGGCTTGGAAAATCAAAAATCCAGTGGCCGGATTGATAAATTCTTTAAAAATGAGTTCGGGAGTTTCAGAGGCCACTTTTTCAATTTCCACTCCACCTTCTGTCGAGGCCATAATCACAGGAGCTTCGGAAGCCCTGTCTACCACAATACCTAGATAAAGCTCTTTATCGATATCCAATGCTTCTTCCACCAGGATTCGTTTTACTGATTTTCCTTCCGGACCTGTTTGATGGGTGACCAGGTTCATTCCGATCATTTCTTTGGCCAGGCTTTCAGCTTCTTCGGGAGTATCGGCTAGCTTGATTCCTCCTCCTTTGCCTCGTCCACCGGCATGAACTTGGGCTTTGAGGACCGCTTTGGAACCTAAATTTTGAACAATCTTTCGAGCCTTTTCTGGAGTGTCGGCGACTTCTCCCCTTGGTATTTTAACACCGTATTGACTTAAAATTTGTTTGGATTGATATTCATGTATTTTCATTGGACTTATCCCTTCAACGGAGGATATTCCTAACCAAAAAGGACCGAATTAAACTCTTCTGTATTTTCTTTTTCCCTCTTGGTAAAGGTCTCCTCCATACATGTCGTTAATGACGATACAAGGAAAATCTTTAACCTTCACCTTGCGTATGGCTTCAGGTCCTAATTCAGGATATGCGACCACTTCTGCTTCTTCAATGCTCTGAGAAATGAGGGCTCCGGCTCCTCCCACAGCCGCTAAATACACAGCTTTATACTTTTTGAGAGCTTCCTTAACTTCTTCGCTCCGGGAACCCTTTCCGATGGTCCCTTTCAAACCCAGCTTATGCAGGGTAGGGGCAAAAGAATCCATCCTGTAGCTGGTGGTGGGACCCGCAGATCCGATGGGCTTTCCCGGCCGGGCTGGAGTGGGGCCTACATAATAGATGAACTGTCCTTGGATTTCTATGGGGAGGTTTTTTCCTTCCTTCACTAATTCAATCAACTTCTTGTGAGCCGAATCCCTTCCTGTATACAGGTAACCAGAAATATAAACCCGATCACCCGCTTTGAGTTTTTCAATGACCTCGTCACTAACTGGAGTTTCGATTTTATGTTCTGCCATTTTTCCTTATAAGTCTAAGAGGTTAACCACGTTACGCACAGCTTCTTCAGAGTTCTTGATAGCTTTTTTCTCTTCATCGGTCAAATCGATCTCGATGATTTCTTCCACTCCGTTGGCTCCTAATTTAATGGGGACACCGAAGTAGATTCCGTTGATCCCGTATTCGCCTTCCAGATAAGCAGCGCAGGGAAGAACCTTCTTCTTATCTTTGATGATAGATTCCACCATTTCTGTGACAGCCAATGCGGGAGCATAATAAGCACTGCCTGATTTTAGGTAGCTGACGATTTCACCTCCACCCTTTCGGGTCCTTTGGATGATCTCATCCAATCTTTCTTTAGAGATAAAATGGCTGACAGGAATACCTGAAACTGTGGCGTACCTGGGAATAGGGACCATAGTGTCTCCATGGCCTCCCAGCACTAATGCTTGTAGGCTTTCCACAGAAACACCAATTTCCATAGCCAGAAAAGTTCTGAACCGAGTGGTATCCAGTATTCCGGCCATGCCGAACACCTTGTTTTTAGGAAATTGACTGACTTTAAGACCTGTATAAACCATCGCATCCAGGGGATTGGTCACATAGAGGAGCATGGCATTGGGAGAATGTTTCACCACTTCCTCTGTGACTGGTTTGATAATCTTGAAATTGGCCTCGACAAGTTCATCCCGACTCATCCCTGGCTTCCGGGGTTTTCCAGCTGTAATGACCACGATGTCGGAATCGGCTGTATCTTCATAGGAATTGGTGCCAAAAATTTTGGAATCATATTTACCCACAGGGCCCGCCTCTCTCATATCTAAGCCTTTACCTATGGGCATATCCTCGATGATATCTAACAGGGTCACATCGGCTAGATCTCGGCTGGCGATGTTGAAAGCCGTTAATTCTCCTACGTGACCCGCACCGATCACAGATACTTTTTTTTCCATTATTAAACCTCCTGTTAGTGAAATGGATAAATTTTTTTCAACTTTTCATCCTGGTGATTCCAGGATCACTTAAAATGGAAAAGAGAAGTCCTTAATTAATAGACGTAATTTTCCCATTTTTCCTTTAATTTGGGATCCTGGAGGGTTTCCATAAGATATTTGGTGTATTCTTCTCCGGTCCCTCCTGTAGACCTTCCTGTAAGCACCACTTTTCTTTCATAATTACCGCAGACATCCAAAGCCATTTCCAGATTCTTGGCTCTTTCAGGGAAGCCGATGTGTTCCAGCAGCATAGCTGAGGCTCGAATCATGCTGGAAGGATCCGCATACTTGGCTCTTCCTTCTCTGACCATACGGGGAGCTGATCCATGAATGGCTTCAAACATGGCATAACGTTTCCCAATATTGGCGCTGCCGGCTGTACCCACACCTCCCTGGAATTGGGCGGCTTCATCTGTAAGGATATCTCCATAGAGATTCGGAATTGCAAAAACCTTAAACTGAGTTCGTCGTTGAGGATCCACTAGTTTTGCTGTCATGATATCAATGTACCAGTCATCGCATTCAATCTCCGGATATTCTTTGGCGATTTTATACCCAATATCCAGGAATTTTCCATCAGTGGTTTTTACAACATTCGCTTTGGTCACCAGAGTGACCTTGTTGATATTCTTCTTCTTGGCGTGTTCGAAAGCAAGGCGGATGATTCGATCAGACCCCTGGGTGGTGATGACTTTAAAATCGAAAGCTAAGTCATCGATGACGTTGAATCCTTTACTTCCCATGATATAAGCGCCTTCAGTATTTTCTCTGAAGAACATCCAGTCGATCCCTTCTTTGGGTACTTTTACTGGACGAACATTGGCAAATAGATCCAGATAACGTCTCATGGATACATTACAGCTTTCAATATTCGGCCAGGGATCTCCTCTTCGAGGTGTGGTGGTGGGACCTTTTAAGAGAACGTGACATTTTTTGATTTCTTCCAGAATGTCGTCAGGTATGGATTTGTTCTGTTTCGCCCGGTTTTCAATGGTGAGTCCTTCGATATTTCGGAACTCCACCTTTCCACTTTTTTCCTCTTCTTGGAGAATGAATTCGAGAATATCACGCGATTCCTTTCCTATGTAAGGGCCAATTCCATCACCGCCGATGATACCGATGATGATGGGTTTTTCTTTGGAGTAATCGATCCATTCTTGACCCTTTCGAAGCTCTTCCACACGTTGAATCTGTTCTTCCACTATCTTACCAAACTGTTCTTTAGCCTTCTCGATGGCGGAATTATCCATATTTATCCTCCCTTTTAATAATTTTATTAAGATAAATTAAAAATTATCAAAATAAGGTACAAATCTTATAATTTTTTGGGAGTAAAATCAACTGAGTATCGGAGAAATTTCTTTTTGACAAACCCAAACAAACATTTTATACACTAAATAGAGATAAAAAACGTAAAAAAAGAGAGGACATTATGTTGGATTCATATTTAAAACATCAAAAAGAAAGAAAAAAACAAGGGATTCCTCCCCTTCCTTTGAATCCAGAGCAAACCAAGGAAGTGTGTGAAGCCCTCCAAAACCCTCCGCAGGGAAAAGAGGAATTTCTTTTGAACCTGCTGAAACATCGAGTGACCCCAGGAGTGGACCCCTCGGCTAAAGTAAAAGCCAACTGGTTAGACAGATTGGTTAAAGGAGAAGTGAATTCTCCTGTCCTATCCAAAAAAGAGGCCGTTTTTCTTCTTGGGACCATGTTGGGTGGATATAATATTTATCCTTTAATGGAAATGCTTGAGGACGAAGAAATAGCTCCGGATGCGGCTGAAGCTCTTAAAAAGATTATCCTGGTATATTCCGCTTTCGATAGACTCGAAGAGAAGGCTAAAACCAATAAATATGCGGCTCAAGTGATAGATTCTTGGGCCCAGGGAGAATGGTTTTTATCCAAACCCCCATTTCCGGATGAATTGACCTTAAAGGTTTTTAAAGTGGAGGGAGAAACCAATACCGATGATCTTTCACCCGCTAAATATGCATGGAGCCGTTCGGATATCCCCCTTCATGCTTTATCTATGGGAGAAACCCGGTTTCCCGGTGGCATAGAAACCATACAAAAATTTAGGAATGAAGGTTACCGGGTGGCATTTGTTGGAGATGTGGTAGGAACCGGGTCGTCCAGGAAATCTGCGACTAATTCCGTGATGTGGCATATTGGTGAAGATGTTCCTTATGTTCCCAATAAGAGAAGGGGAGGAGTGGTGATCGGAGGTCTGATTGCCCCTATATTTTTCAACACAGTGGAAGATTCAGGGGGGCTTCCGATCATGTGCGATGTAAAAAAAATGAAAACCGGAGATGTGATTCACGTTCACACTCAATCCGGTACTATCACCGATGATGAAGGAAAAGAATTGACCACATTCAATTTCCAACCTCGGACCATTAAGGATGAATACAGAGCCGGAGGACGTCTCCTGTTGATTATAGGTCGTTCTTTAACCAATAAAGCTCGGAAAAAGGCAAACAAACCTGAAGCTGATTTTTTCACCAAGATTGAAAATCCGTCTCCAAAGAAAGGACAGGGATACACTTTAGCCCAAAAGATAATCGGAAAAGCATGTGGAAAGGATGGCGTTTTGCCGGGCTCATCCGTAGAGCCCAGGATGAAAACCGTAGGTTCCCAGGATACCACTGGGTCCATGACGGCCGATGAGCTCAAAGAACTGGCTTGTTTGGAATTTCAGACTGACCTGTTTATGCAATCTTTTTGCCATACAGCGGCTTATCCTAAACTGGCTGATGTGAAGATGCACCGGTCATTATCCCAATTTATCACGGAACGAAAAGGAGTCTCTCTTAATCCCGGAGATGGAGTTATTCATTCATGGTTGAACCGTCTTCTGGTTCCCGATACTATGGGAACAGGTGGGGATTCTCATACCCGGTTTCCTATCGGACTTAGTTTTCCAGCCGGATCAGGCTTGGTGGCCTTCGCGGGTACCCTGGGATTCATGCCTTTGGATGTCCCGAAATCGGTCCTTGTAAAATTCAAGGGAGAATTGAACCCGGGCATAACTTTGAGAGATGTGGTCAATGCAATTCCTTATTTCGCCATACAGAAAGGACTCTTAACTGTGGCCAAAGGGGGAAAGAAAAATATATTCAACGGACGCATCATCGAAATGGAAGGGCTTCCTGATTTAACCGCTGAACAGGCGTTTGAACTCACTGATGCCACAGCAGAACGCTCGGCTGCAGGAGGAACCATTGCGTTGAGCCAGAAGAGTGTAATCAACAATATTAAAAGCAACATAGCCTTAATGGAGAAAATGATTGAAGACGGGTATCGAGATGGAGATACACTCCGGAAACGGATAGATGACTGCAAAAAGTGGCTGGAAAACCCCTCTTTACTGTGGAGAGACGAAAACGCTGAGTATGAGGCTGTCCTGGAAATTGATTTAGGGCAAATCAAAGAGCCCATTGTGGCTTGTCCCAACGATCCGGATGATGTCAAACTCCTCTCTGAAGTAGCTGGAGATAAAATCGATGAGACATTCATAGGCTCCTGCATGACCAACATCGGACATTTTCGGGCTGCGGGGAAAATATTCAAGGACCAGGGATATCTGGATACCCGTATCTGGCTGACTCCTCCCACAAAAATGGATAGATCCCAGTTGATGAGAGAAGGTTATTATTCTATCTATTCCTCGGTGGGAGCCCGCACGGAAATCCCGGGATGTTCTCTGTGTATGGGGAATCAAGCTCGAGTTCATCCCCGGTCTACCATCATTTCCACTTCAACCCGGAATTTTGATAACCGGATGGGAGATGATGCCCAGGTTTATCTGGGGTCCGCAGAGCTGGCTGCGGTGTCTGGGGTGAAAGGAAGACTGCCCACTCCGGAGGAATATTTTTCTGTTTTTAAAGAAAAGATTGAACCTCACAAAAAAGAGATCTACAAATATCTTCAGTTTGATCAGATGAAAGATTTGTCTCTGGATTACAGCTGAAAGATTTATTTCCGATGGAATATTCACTGCCCATTGAAGGAGGATTCGATTTATGATTCGTTTGGATGGGAAGAAAGCATGGATCACCGGTGGATCCAGGGGAATAGGAAGAGCCTCAGCTGTGATGTTGGCTCAAGCGGGCTGCGATGTGGTGATTAATTACAAGAAGAACCGGAATGAGGCAGAGAAAGTGAAACAGATGGTGGAAAAAGAGGGAAGAGAATGTCTGATATATAGAGTGGATATGTCCCGAAAGGATCAGGTCGAGACCCTGGTCAAAGAAGTGGTTGAAAGATGGGGGAAACTGGACATTCTGGTCAACAACGCCGGTATATGGACTTATGGGGAGATAGGGAATATGGATGAAGATGTGTGGAAAGAAACCATGAGCATCAACCTGGATGGAGTCTTTTATACCTGCAACGCAGTGGTTCCTTACATGAAAGAGAGAAAGAGCGGGAGGATCATTAATGTTTCTTCCACAGCCGGGGTGAGGGGAGAAGCCTATCATTCTCATTACGCCGCCACCAAAGGAGCGGTCATTTCTTTCACCAAATCTCTTGGAGCTGAACTGGCTTCCTACAATATTGGGGTCAATTGTGTGGCCCCTGGATGGGTGGATACAGAGATGTGCGCTGAAGTTTTTAGAGATCCGGAGTATCGGAAAAAGATCGAGCAGAGTATTCCTTTGAACAGGATTCCTCCCCCCCAAGATATTGCCGGTCCGATTGTCTTTCTGGCTTCCAATTTAGCCCGACATATTACCGGAGAAATTATAAACGTCAATGGAGGATCCGTGTTGTGTGGATGATGTCCTTGCGAAAAAAAGTTTTTTTTGGTAAGTATAATGAAAGAAAAAGGAGGTACGTATGGAAGAAGAGGTAGGAAAAATTTCTCATTTTTTTTCAAAAATAAATGTGGGCGTGATGCAGCTTGAGAAAGGTGGAGTGAGGATAGGAGATAGGATCCATATCAAAGGAGCCACCACTGATTTTTACCAAAAAATCGAATCCATGCAGGTAGAGCATGAACCTGTGGAAAAAGCTGAAAAAGGAATGGAAGTGGGGCTCAAGGTGGAAGGACCGGTGAGAGAAAACGATACGGTTTTCAAAGTGACAGAGTGAAGCTTGTTTTCTGCGCAGCTCATCTCTTCTGTCGATTCACGTTCACACAATCCATTAGAGGAGTAAAGAAAGGGTGAAAAAGAAGGATATGTCTAAAAAGGATATAAAAAAAGATTATTCACGTTGGAAAAAAGAGAAGTATGACCCTTCTCTTCAAAAGAAAAATACAGGAAAAAAACATGAAACTATTTCTGGAAAGAAAATAAAGGAACTTTACATTCCCCCTGATGTGGAAGATATAGATTATAAGAAAGACCTGGGATTTCCGGGAGAATATCCTTATACCCGAGGGATTCATTCCACAATGTACCATGGCCGGTTGTGGACGATGAGGCAGTTTTCCGGATTTGGTACAGCTGAAGACACCAATCAAAGATATAAATACCTTCTCCGCCATGGTCAGACAGGATTGAGTGTGGCCTTTCATCTCCCCACTCTGATGGGAGTGGATTCAGATCATCCCCTGGCTGGAGGTGAAATTGGCAAATGTGGAGTGGCCGTGGACTCTCTTGCAGATATGGAAGTTCTTTTTGACGGCATTCCCTTGGATAAAATCACCACATCGATGACCATAAACCCTCCTGCAGCTATCCTGTGGGCCATGTACATCGCTGTGGCTGAAAAACAGGGGGTTTCTCCAAAGAAGATTTCGGGTACCATTCAGAATGATATTCTAAAGGAATACATCGCTCAAAAGACCTTTATTTATCCTCCCCGACCCTCTATGAAACTGATTGTGGATACGTTTGAATATGGATCCCACGAAATTCCTCGCTGGAATACCATTTCTATTTCTGGATATCACATAAGAGAAGCAGGAGCCACAGCCGCCCAAGAATTATCTTTTACCCTTAGGGATGGTATCGAGTACGTGGAATGGGCTCTGGAAAGAGGATTGAATGTGGATGATTTTGCTCCTCGACTCTCCTTCTTTTTTAACGCGCATAACGACTTTTTCGAAGAAATAGCCAAATACAGGGCTGCTAGAAAAATTTGGGCCGAAGTGATGAAGGAGAGATTTGGAGCCAAAAATCCGCGTTCCTGGCTGCTAAGATTTCACACTCAAACTTCGGGAGTCTCCTTGATGGCCCAGCAGCCGAACAATAATATCATCCGGGTGGCCCTTCAGGGTTTGAGCGCTGTTTTGGGAGGGACTCAATCTCTTCACACCAATTCTCTAGATGAAACATATGCTCTGCCTTCCCAAGAAGCCGTGACTATAGCTTTGAGGACCCAACAGATCATTGCTCATGAAAGCGGGGTGATCAACACTATCGATCCTCTGGGAGGGTCTTATTTTGTTGAGAAATTGACTCGAGAAATGGAAGAAAAAGCTAAGGAATATATAAAAAAAATAGATGAAATGGGAGGAATGGTAAAAGCAGTCGAAATGGGTTTCCCTCAAAAGGAGATTGCAGATAGTGCCTATAGGTATCAGAGAGAAGTAGAAAAGAAGGAAAAAATCATTGTGGGAGTTAACGCTTTTGAGTCTGAGCATGAACCCATACCCCTTCTCCGTATTGATGAATCTGTAGCCAACCAGCATTTGTCCCGGTTGAAAAAAGTAAGAGAAACCCGGAATCAGAACCAAGTGAAACAGAATTTGGATGATTTGAAAAAAGCGGCTCGAAATGAAGAGAATTTAATGCCCTTCATCTTGAATAGTGTGAAAAGCTACGCCACCCTTGGAGAAATCACAGATTCCTTAAAAGAAATTTACGGAGAATACCAGGAACCTGTCACTTATTAGCCCCCTAGTTAGACCGATACGATGAATAAAATAAAGAGCATGAATGAGAAAAAATGGAGTCAGACGCTTGAAGATCTGACCTCATTTTTTGGAGGAGGCAAAAAAGATACTTTCATGGAGTATTTGATTCTGTTTTATATAATGAGGAAAGGAAATCACTTTAGATGAAATGGGCGGTTAATCACCCATGAGAGGGAGGAAAGAATGAGTGGGATTAGAGTCTTGGTTGCCAAGCCGGGATTGGACGGACATGATAGAGGAGCCAAAATCATTTGTCGGGCTCTCCGGGACGCCGGGTTCGAGGTGATTTATTCTGGTCTGAGACGGACACCCGAAGAAATCGTCCACACAGCCCTCCAAGAGGATGTGGATGTTATCGGACTCAGTATTCTTTCAGGAGCTCACAGTGTTCTGTTTCCCAAAATAATGGATCTCCTTAAAGAAAATAACATGGAGGATATTAAAGTTGTTGCTGGAGGGATCATACCTGAAAAAGATATTTCCTATTTAAAAAAGATCGGAATCTCAGAGGTTTTTCTTCCTGGAACCCAGACTCAATCTATAGTGGATTGGATTAAAAAAAATATGGAAAAAGAAAACCCTCCAGATGGAAAGTCATGAAACAGGGGTTTTCCCATAACCCCAATCATATAAATACCCAAAAAGACTATATTTCTTGTTTTTATTTAAACAACTTGACATCGAATTTCTTAATATGATAGGAAAATAAACAGTCAAAAATGAAGAGAAAATTCATATCCTTTATTCTCATTCCTCATCATAAAGGGAAACAAAAGACCCTGACTTTTTCCAAAAAGAGATTCAGGTTAATCCTCGGAATGGTGGGACTCATTGCTGCTGTTTTTTTAGCTTTTATGGTGGATTATTTCACCATGAATGTAACCCGGAGTAAATACAAACAGCTTTGTGAAGAAATCCAGGAAAAGAAAGAAACCATCGCTCAGTACAAAACCAAGGTGAAAAAGCTTAAAGAAACCACGGATCAGTTCGCCAATTATGCCCAAAAGCTGAATGTGATGGCTGGTTTGAAATCCACAGAAACTTTAAAAGAAGTAGGAATCGGAGGTGGTTCCAGTTCGGAACAGGAAATTAGCTCCATGGATTCATCTCAGAATGTGAATTTGAACCGCTTGAATAAAATTGAAAGAAAGGCAGAAGGCATAGAAAAAAATTTGGATACTCTGCTTGATTTCTATAAAGATCAAGCCTTAAAGCTGGCGGGAACTCCCACTATATGGCCCACGAAAGGATGGATGACTTCAGCCTATGGCTGGAGAAAAGACCCATTCACCGGAAAAAGGTCTTTCCATCGGGGGATAGATGTGGCCACTCATTTCGGAAATCCGGTGGTGGCCACCGCGGATGGAGTGGTGATTAAAACCAGCTACGGGAAAATCGGAGGAAAAACGGTCAAGATCAACCACCAAGGGGGATACACCACCGTTTACTGCCACTTAAGCAAGTTTAAAGTCAAAACCGGAGAAAAGGTCAAAAGAGGAGATGTGATCGGAGTGGTGGGAAAAACAGGGAAAGCACTGGGACCTCATGTCCATTATGAAGTCAGACTAAAAGGAAAATCCAAGAATCCTTATTATTACATTCTCGAAGAATAAAGACTCAAGGGGGACAATTTTCCGAATCAACTGAATTGGGAGCCTTTTTCTATATGACTGCCTAAGGAGAAAGAATAGGCACTCATGTTTTTTTTATTTTCAGGTTGAAGTTCCTGAATTCTATATATTTTATTGTCTCCACAGCAAACAGCGATTCCGGTTTTGTCTACCTCCACAATTTCACCGGGAGAGAAAGAGGAAACCTTCCTGTTTTCGGCCACTCCTTGATGGATTTTTATCCTTTTCTGTTTGAAAAAAGTGAAAGATGAAGGCCAAGGTTTCATGGCTCGAACCTGTCTTTCAATAAAATGAGAGTCTTTATTCCAGTCGATTTGACCCTGGTGTTTTTTGATTCGGGGAGCGTAGCTGGCTTGACTCTCCTTCTGCGGAAGAGGGGTTATTTGGTCTATTCGAGAAAGAGTTCGGACCAGAAGATAAGCTCCGATCTGAGCCAGCCGTGATTTTAATTGAGGAGCGGTCTCTCCGTGATGAATATTCACTTCTTCCTGAGAAAGCATATCTCCTTCATCCATTTTTTCGTTGAGCTGAAAGACTGTGACCCCTGTTTTGTGTTCTCCGTTAAGTAAAGCCCATTGAACTGGAGAAGCTCCTCTGTATCGAGGAAGAAGGGAAAAATGAAGGTTGATGGAATTGTAGGGGGGGAGATAGATAAGGGAACCAGGAATTATCTGTCCGTAGGCCACCACCACATTTATATCAGGATTCACACTCTTTATTTTCTGAACAGCTGAAGGGTCTTTCCTGGTTTTTTTGGGTTGGAAAACAGGGAGTTTTTTTTCTGCAGCTATTTTTTTTACCGGAGGTGGATTCAGTTTTCTCCCTCTTCCTGAAGGTTTATCCGGTTGAGTGATTATCAATCGAATATCATGTCCTTCTTCCAGAACTCTTTTCAAAGAGGGAATCGCTTCTTGAGGGCTCCCAAAAAATACAATGTTCATGTTTTTATTGCTCATTTTCCATCCGTTTGAGTAATTTTTTCCGGATTAGATTTTTTTTGAGAGGAGAAAGGTGATCGATGAATAATTTTCCATCGAGGTGATCCACTTCGTGGCAAAAGACTCTTGCTTTCAATCCTTCGGCTTCAAACATTTTTTCTTTCCCTTCCAAATCAACTCCTTTTATCTGAATATGAAAGGGTCTTTTGACTTTTTCTTCGATTTGAGGGACCGAAAGACACCCTTCTTCAGAAATGTCTTCCCCTTCTTTTCTCAAAATGACTGGATTGACAAGTATGGTCAAATCTTCTTTTCTTTCTCCCACAGAAAGATCCACAGCAATAAGACGAACGCTTTGGTTTATCTGAGGGGCGGCAAGACCTATTCCTGGAGCTGAATGCATAATCTGGACCATGTTTTGAGCTGTTTGGACTATTTTTTTATCTATGTTTTCGATTTCCGAAGCTCTCTTATGAAGAGTAGGATGTCCGTATTTTATTATTTCACGATATTCCATTTTAAACTGAAAATATAAATCTTTATTCAGATTAAGGATACATCAGATGGCAAAAATGGAATGCTTTGTCTCGATTTCAGATCATTCCTCTGAATGGCCAAATGATGTACCTATTATAATAGATGAAATGAGAGATGGATTCAACTTAAAAGGACCTTTCAGTCTGGATCCTTTGTTTGGTTTAAATTCTTGTATTTAATGAATCCATTCTTTTCCAACCTTTGAAGAAAAAGAGATAAACGGTCATGAAGAGGTTCGACTTTCTTTCCAAAATTCTGGTAGAGAATATCTGCAATTTCTCTTACGGTTTTTCCCCCGTCGCAATGAGTCCAAACACAAGTTCCTATTTCATCGAGTTTGATTCGGTAATAGGGGTTTTTTAACCGGGGAAGCACATATTTGGCCAGAATAGGGTTTTTGAATTTAGGCTTAAGAAGAGAAACTAACCCATTTTTTCTTTTTTCCCATTCTATATTACGGACAGGAACGAGGTCCAGAAGGTTGATTTGAGTAGTTTCTTTTTCTTTATTTTTATTTTTTATCCTTTTCTTCACTCTCTTGTGTTACCTGAATAATCCAAGTTATTCATTTTGTTGTTGTTTCGAAGAGCCGTACTCTCCGGAATCAATCATTCTTTTGTAAGGGAAGTGGATGAGGATATATCCCAAAATAAAGAAAATGATCAAAGCCAGCCAAGGACTATTCAGGGATTCGGGAAGATGGATGTTGGCCCCCTTAATAGCTGCTGTGATAATTCCCATAATTGCCTGACCGGCTATCAGTCCTGAAGCCAAAAGAAGACCAATATTTTCGATAAGTTCTTTTCCCTTTTTAGTGGGTTTTTTCTTGGAAGCACGACGATTCAGAAAATATTTCAAAACTCCACCAAAGAAAATACAGGCGGTGGAGCGGAAAGGAAGATACATTCCCACCGCAATGAGCATAGGAGAGGGAGATCCTACCAGAATGAGCATGATGGCCATGAGCATACCGGCAATGACCAAGGGCCACGCCATTTCCCCTCCTACGATTCCTTTGGACATAGCGGCCATCAATCCAGCTTGGGGGGCTGGAAGGGTTTGGCTACCGATTCCAATGTTGTTGTGGAGAAGCTGAAGGGAAAAGGTTAAAGTGAGAGCGGCTGCGGTGACTCCAATCATCTCGCCGATTTGCATCCTCCAGGGAGTGCCTCCAAGGATATGTCCCACTTTCAAGTCTTGGATCATATCCCCGGCAACTCCGGCCACACAGCAAACCACTGCCGCTACTCCTAGAACAGCGGCAATTCCCTCGCTTCCTTTTTGTCCCATGATCACCATCATAAGCGCAGCGATCAATAGGGTGGTTAAAGTCAATCCTGAGATGGGATTGGAAGAGGATCCGATAATTCCCACCAGATATCCAGCGACAGCAGCAAAAAGAAATCCCATAAGGAGCATCACTACCGCTGAAACCAAAGAAGAACCGATGTTGTGAGTGAACACGTTGTAAAGAATCACCATGGGAATGATCAAGGCGATAATGGCCAGAATGATGGAAGAGAAAGAAAAGTCTTTATCGGTCCTTTGGAGTTTTGAAGTTCCTTCAGATCGAGCTTTTCTGAGATCTGTTATGGAACGGCCGATCCCAGCCATGAGACTTTTTCTCATCTTGAACAGGGTGTAAAAGGCTCCCACCAACATGGCTCCTACAGCAATCGGTTTCACTTGAGCGTTGTAAGCCGCGATGGCCACCTCAGTCCAGCTTCCTAAATTCTGGGACATCACTGTTTCGATGCTGCCGCTTATAAAAAGTATGATGGGCATAAGGAAAAGCCAGCCCAGAACACCCCCTGAAAAAGTAAGCGCGGCCAATCGAGGACCGATAATATAACCCACTCCAGTTAATGCCGCATTGGCCGCTGGAGAACCGATGAACATGCGGCCTTTCATGGGTTCGGATTTGAATATTTCCTCATTATTACTGTTGAGGTAGGTAATTCGGGAAAGGCCGGGGATCTTGAATACGCTTGTTACAAATGGCTTTATGAGGCGAATTCCATTCTCGCTGGTAAAGAATTCAACTACACCTCCTAAACCCATGGCCCAGAACATGTAATGGGCATTGGATCCGGCTTTTTGTCCGGTTTTGACCATCTCGGCACAAGCCACACTTTCGGGGAAGGGAAGGGTGGTGTCTTCAACCAGAGTCCGCCTGACCAGGATGATTAAAAATACACCCAGGATACCTCCCACAAGCATAAGAAGAGAGGATTTGACTACGTCAAAGCTTTCCCAAACTCCAGTCATCAAGAAAGCAGGGATGGTGAAGATGGCCCCTGCAGCTAAAGCTTCACCTACAGCTCCGGTGGTACGAGCCAGGTTTTCTTCCAAAACAGTTCCTTTAAGCGGTCGAAGAACAGCCATAGAAACAACTGCAGCTGGAAATGTGGCAGCGACGGTCATCCCGGCCATAAGCCCTAAATAGGCATTGGCGGCTCCCAGGACAATCGCCATTATTATTCCTAAGAATATGGCTTTAAAAGAGATTTCTTTCATGGATTGTTCGGGGGGGACATAAGGTTTGTAAGAGTGATGGCTCATCTGTACCTCCCTTCAAATTTACAATTTTTTTATGAATATATATTTCTCATTGAGGAGAAGTCAAGGAAAAATAAATATTTCCTAAAGAAAAGATAGGATTATCATTAGAGTTAAATAGGTTTTAAAAGAGAGAATGAAGAAAAGGGGAATATACTTTCATCAATACCTCTGAAATTTCAAATATCATTTGCGTGAAAACCAAAATTGTGCTAAATAAAGTTATGAAATTTGAGGAACTTAAATGAGCTTGATAGGAAGATTCAAAGATAGATTGTTTTGTGATTTAGCTATAGATCTGGGGACAGCGAACACTCTGGTCTTTCTTAAAGGAAAAGGGATTATTGTTCAGGAACCTTCTATTGTGGTGGTAAATAAAGATAATGGAAAGGTTGAAGCGGTAGGAAAATCAGCCAAAGATATGCTGGGAAAAACTCCTACATCGGTTCTGGCAATAAAACCGATGAGAGATGGGGTCATTGCTGATTTTGAAATCGCAGAAAAAATGCTGGATTATTTCATTAAGAAATCCACCAATAACCGAAGCTTTTTAATAAGACCCAGGATTGTGATTGGTATTCCCACCGGGATCACCCAGGTGGAACGTCGAGCCGTGAAGGATGTGGCTATGAGGGCCAAGGCTTCGGAAGTTTATCTGGTGGAACAACCCATGTCTGCTTCAGTCGGAGCTGAACTCCCTATTTCGGAACCCACTGGGAATATGGTGGTGGATATAGGAGGGGGCACCACGGATATCGCGGTTATTTCTATGAACGGGTTGGTTTTTAATCATTCCATTCGGATCGCCGGGAATGAGATGGATGAAGCCATCACTCAATACATAAAGAAAAAATATAATCTTTTGATTGGAGAGAAAACCTCTGAGCAGATAAAGATGCAGATTGGCTCGGCTTATCCTTTAGACGAACCTATCACCATGGAGATAAAAGGAAGGGATTTGAGGGAAGGAATCCCTAAAACTATTGTTATAGACGACCAGGAAATAAGGGAAGCTATAGAAGATGTCATTTCCTCCGTCATCGATGCTGTCCGAATATCTCTGGAAAAGACTCCTCCCGAACTTTCTGCGGACATCATAGACCGGGGAGTGGTTTTAACAGGTGGCGGAGCTCTTCTTAAGAATCTAGACAAAAGAATTCAAGAGGAGACTCAACTTCCGGTATTTATCACTGAAAATCCTTTAACCACAGTTGTCCTGGGTGCCGGGAGAATGCTTGAAGATTTAGAACTTTTGAAAAAAGTCTCTCTAATCTAGCCGATTTAAATATATGCCCGTTTTCTTTGATAACAAAAAGGACCTACTTATCCTGATGACTCTGATTTTTTTTCATCTGATACTTATCTCTATCCAAATCCCCCAAGACTCTGAAAGCACTTATTTCGAAAAGGGAGTTTTTCTGGTTTTTTCCCCTATCCAACATGGAATTGTTTGGGTTTACAATAAAACAGGGGAAATTTTGGAAAATTATTTTTTGCTTCGGTTCCC
>JAGXKI010000082.1 GCA_018335295.1 bacterium
TTCTTTTTTTACAAGCTAGGTTGAATTTTTATAGGAGAAAAAACTTCTTTTTAGATCCTTAATGGGAACTTTTATTTTTTAGCTTCAAGATAAATTAATCACCATCGCTGAGTTTTCCGCTTCCGAGTCCACCAGTGAGCTTGACCTTGCTGTTGTCTTTGTCGTTATTCACCTTATCTGAAGAATGAGAGTCTCCATTATCAAAAATGGGAAGGAAAGAGAGCAGGGAGGAGAGAAAAGCTCCGGGTTTTTTGAGGAGAACATTGAAACTGAAGTCCGGGTTTCCTTTTTCAGCCGCCATTAAGTTGGGAACAGAAAGAGAGAGGATAGCCAAACAGGCCACCACAGCTGAGACCTTAAAAAAGATTTTTTTTCGCATAACAAACCTCCTTTAAATTAGACGCAGATGGGATGAGGAAGAATGGAAAGAGAGTGGAGTTTAAAGCACGGTTTTTTTACCCATCATCCTCATCCAAGGCGCCATTCAATTAAAATGAAAAAAAAACTTAAAGTCAAGCTTTTTTTATTTAAATTCTTCATAAGAAAGAATTTATAACATTTAACCTCACTATATAGTATAAATTTTTTATTTTAACTGCATATATTGAGTCGTTGAGAAAAGGGAAAAATTGAAAAGTTTTATGTAAATTTTGTCAATTTTTGTCACAATTTTGACATCATTCTTGTTTTTTATAGAAAAAATTGATTTCCCACTGAGCTGTGGAAGGGCTGTCGGATCCATGAACAGCGTTTCGTTCTACCGAAAAACCATACTGATGCCGGAGAGTTCCGGGTTTGGCTATCGCCGGGTCCGTGGATCCCATCACTTCTCTCCACTGAGAAATAGCTTTTTCTCCTTCCAGGACCATCACCACAATTTTTCCTGAAGACATAAAATCGGTGAGACTTTCATAGAAATGTTTGTCTTTGTGCACGGTGTAAAATTCACGGGCTTCTTCTTTGCTGAGATGGAGCATTTTAAGGCCCCCAATGGTAAACCCTTCATCTTCAATTCGTTGAATGATTTTTCCGATAATCCTTTTTTTGACCGCGTCCGGTTTGATGATTGCCAATGTTTGTTCCACTTTCAAAGCTCCTTTTTTATCCAAACTTTATATGATGAGGAAAAATGATACAATATATTTGTATGGATGAGAAGAAAAACTACCAAAAACTGGAAAAATGGGCTTATGAACTGGAGTTTTCTCTTTTCGGGGCGGCGGACATCCGATCTATAAAAGAAGAGTTCAACCTCAGTCAAAGAGTGAAAGATAAGTTTGACCGGGCCCTTTCCTTGGGAAAAAGACTCCTGGATTCGGTGATCGATGATATCATCGATCACCCGACTCCTCTCTATTTCCATCATTACCGACAGGTTAATTATTTTCTGGATAGAGCTGCATTCCAGCTGGCTTCCAGAATCCAGGACCAAGGTTACCAGGCTCTCCCTATCGCTGCTTCCCAAACCATTGACTGGGAAAACCAACAGGGGCATGTTTCTCACAAAAAGATAGGAGAGCTGGCTGGATTGGGCTGGATTGGCCGCCACAATCTCCTGGTCAACCCTAAAATGGGGTCTCGGTTCCGTCTGGTCTCTGTGCTCACCGATATACCTCTTCCTCCAGATGAACCTCTGGGATTCGGCTGTGGAGAATGCAGGGAATGCCTGGATTCCTGTCCGGCCCGGGCTATCGGTGAGAAGCTTCAGGATTTTGATCACAGGGGATGTTTTGAAAAGTTAAAGGAGTTCAAGAAAATTAGGTATGTGGGCCAGTATATATGTGGTGTGTGTGTGAAAGCCTGCTCGGGTCCCTTAAATAAAGTTTAGGCTGGATTATTCAGGTAAGTTAATCTCCGTGGATGATGGGGGCTGGGGTTTTTGACAGGGAATCCAGATTTCTGTTCGGGCCTTTCCGGCTCCCCTTCCCCGACTGGGCATGCTGATGTATTTCTCTAGGATAGGGCCTTTTTGAATGAGGTTATGGGTTTCCATCCATTCAAACATCTGGATGTATGTTTCTTGAGTGGTTTCATAGGAGCCCACATGAACAGCTGTCACCACAAAAGTATGGGTCCATTGTTTTTTTCTCAAAGGAGCTTGAACCCGGGATTGAGGAGTGATGGGAAAGCCCACTTCCCACTCCAGATTTTGGGGTTTGGTGTCCTCAGGAGAATTGAAGAATATTCCCAATAAGGGACCGGCGGGCTGAACACTCTGGCGTTGAAGGTTCTGCATGAGGCTTCTTATGGCCGGTTCGAATTGAGAATAGGAACCCTGGTATTTCATGCTGCAGTAAGTGAAAGGGGAGACTTCTTTGGTGGAGATATCTATATCCGGGAAAGCTGTGGAGGTTGAATAAAGATTCCATACCAATGTAGCGGAGGCAGCCAAAATGATCATAAATAAGATTGTTTTTTTCAACAAACCTTCCTCCCTATAGAGACTCATATTTAATTTAATCTTTTCTTATCCAACTTTCAACCGTAATGTTCGGAAGAGAAATCCTGTTTTTTAAAAGACTTCTCTTCGGGGCCTCGTTTCGAATTCCTTTATACCAGATGTCTGTGGTACCGGGTATAAAGACTAATCACCGGGTTGTGACCGGTGAATCGGTCTTTGACGAGCAGTGTGGTGACGGGAGCTTCGGAATTCATGGTGAATAGCATGTCGTGGCCCACACAGAGGCCTAAAAGGACATTGAAATCGGTCTGGGATTGGTTGAGAAGTTCGGCTTGGAGAAGAGGATTGCAGGCGGATTCATATTTCCTGGGGTCTTTGATTTTATAATGAGGAGGAACTCCAAGCTCTGATTTATCCAACCCCCCGCAGCTGCAGGCCACTGAGCATACCTCGAAGCCGTGATTTTCCAGGATGGAAGAGGCCCGGGCGGCTTCGTCACTAACTCCAATACAGAAGGCTACCCCGATTTTTGTGGAACCTAATTTTTTTCCAAATTCAACAATTTCTCTAATCCGGGGTCTTACTGGGATGGATTTTCCTTCTTCACGAGCTGCCTTTTCATCATAGGCTTCCTTTTCGATCAAGGAGGAAAGGAGATAAAAGTTTTGGGTCTTCTCATTCTGGTAGTTTTGTTTGACTTTTTGGATTAGTTCTTTGGAATTTCTTAAGGGACAGAAGGAAGGAAGTTTGGATTCATCCATTATTCCTTGATAACAATATTTTTGATAGCATTTGGCACATTGAGGATTATACATTTTTAATACCTTTTTAGAAAAAATTTAGCCTGATTATTTTTGGGGGTAAAGAGCAGCCCACCATTCAGGCTGTCCTTTTAACCATCTATCAAACCAGGCCAGGATCGTTTGAGTCCATATTTTCCTTTTCCTGTAGTTCATGATGTGATGATTCTGGTCCGATATTTGTATATATTCCACCTCCTGGCCCAGTATTTTGAGAGCGGTAAACAACTGGGCGCTTTCTCCTGGGGGGACGTTTGTATCCACAGAGCCATGGAGGAGAAGGAGAGGAGTGGAAATTTTGTCTGCGTTGAAAAGAGGGCTCTGGTTGACATAAATATCCTTCCGATTCCACGGGAAGCTTTGGGCTGAAGCAATGGCACTGTAGGAGTAACCCCAGTAACCTTCTCCCCAATAGCTGGAGATAGAGCTGATGCCGGCATGGGCGATGCCGGTGGTAAAAAGATTGGTCTGGGTGAGAAGGTACATGGTCATAAATCCCCCGTAGGAAGCTCCAATGCATCCGATCCGTTTGGAATCCACAAAAGGATGATCTTTCAAAAACTTTTTAACCCCTTTGATGATTTCTTTGCCCGCCTTTTCTCCCCAGTCATTGACGTGGTAAGCTGAAAATCGCTGTCCAAATCCCACCGCACCGCTGGGTTGAAGCACATAAACGATGTATCCTTGGGCCGCATAAAGATTTTTGGGGTATCTGCCCCCAAAGCGGCGCGTTACAGGAGTGGTTCCTCCGTAATAGTAGACGATGCAGGGATATTTTTGACTGGGATCAAATTCGGGAGGATAATAAACTCGGCCTTCCATTTCCACTCCCTTTTTGTTTTTAAAAGTCCACCTTTGAACTTCACCCAGTCGGACTGAAGAGAATTCTTTTTTGGCTGGTTGGTGAAGCATTCTGACTTTTTTATTCCGGAGATCCATCACATAACTTCGGGAAGGGACCGAGGCACTGGAACCTGAATAGAGAATCACAGGTTTGGTTCGGGCTAAGTCAAAATCCTGGACTACCTCTACCTTGGAAGGGAGGAGTGAAAATTCCTCTTTTTGGGGGTCATACCTGTAAAGTCGGCGGTAAGATTTGTCTGTAACCAGGAAGTAAATAAATTCATTTTTACGGCTCCATTGAGCCTCATTGATGGATGGCTTGAAATTTTTCGTTAAAGGTTTAATTTTTTGGGTCTCGAGTTCAAACAGGAAAGCTTGGGTGTCATATTCGTTGGGAATAATCCTTTTGGGGAGGTTGGTTCCTTTATCTCCGAACGTGGAAGGGCCTCCCAGGATGAGAAGCTTTTCACCGTGAGGACTCCACAAGGCCTTCTGAAACCACTTTCCCTTCCACAACCGCTGGGAATTCAGGTTTTCCAGATCCAGTGAATAAAGTTCGGTTAGAGAGGAGGGGCGTTGGGAATAATCGGGGATCGAACGGGTGAAAAGAAGTTTTCTCCCATCAGGACTGAGGCTGTGGTGCACAGTGGTCAAGGACCCCGCGGTCAATCTTTGCCGGACTCCATCCTGGAGATTGACTTTGTAAAGGTATCTTTTATCTCTCCACCATGGCTGCCGGTCCTCCAGGTTTTGGAAGCGTTTAAATCCTTTAATGGAAGGTTTGTGTTTTTGCGTGACGGAGTAAACGATGAATGAACCATCAGGGGACCAAACATGGGGTCCCAAATTTTTGATGCCTTGAAGGAGAGGTCTGGAAGTTCCGGTTTCCAAGTTAACAACCCACAGGGTTTCTCCCGATTCTGTTTTTTGTGTGTAAGAGAATATTTTTTTATGGGGAGCCCAGTTCACTTCTGAAATAGATGTTCCTCCCTTATAGGTTTGAAATAATTTTCCCGTTTCTGTGTTGAATATTTTGGTCCATTTTTTGGTGGAATTGGTGGGAGGATGATATTTTTCAATTATCAGGGCAGCGAGAGATCCATCTGGAGAGAGGGAAACTTCTTCTATTCGGGGAGTATCCAGAAGGTGAGAGAGGGACATATGCTGGATAGGGGAAAGGCTGAACATAGGTGGGGGATGAAGATATCTTTTTTTAACCAAAAGGGAAGCCTGGATAGACCAGTTTGAATTCTGGCGGGGGTTAAACACAGATTTGATAATCATTAGGTGTTTCCCTGTTTCCAGGCTTAAGGGAGAAGTTACCATTTCAGGAGGTTGGAAGTTTTTTTTGGTAGCTACCAGATTTCCATCCATATAGATCTGAGCTAACTGAGAGGTTTTGAGTGAAATTTCCGCCTGAGTCCATCTCTGTGTCTGGATGTACACAGCCAAATATGCCGTGGAGGGTCCCGAAAGGTCACCAGTAACTCGGAGGCCTTTTTCCTCCACAGAGATTGTTTTCCAC
>JAGXKI010000028.1 GCA_018335295.1 bacterium
TCAGTGGGGATTCCAAGGGGGTATGGCCCCTTGGTCGCAGGGCGGAAGCCCGAGAAGGGAGGCAGGGAGCTTGAGCGACCGTCGGAAGGGGGAAAGCGGAGCTTTTCCCCTCCGAGTTCTCGCTGGGGAAAATTAGCGTGCTGACGACCCCCCATCCCTCCCCCCTTTTAGGGTATTAAAGATGATTCCCTTTTGGATAAATTTATTGACGGCGGGGCGGATAAGTGCTAATTTTTTTGAGAATGAAATTCCTGAAGGTGTTCCTGAATTCTCTGATAAGCGGTTTATTCTTCAGCGCTTTGCTAGCCGTTCTTATCTACGACATAAACATCAACACCGAATTTTCTCTTCCTTTTTTGGGCCAAATCACTCTTTTTCTCATGATCACTTATGGATCAGCTATTTTTATCTTTTCCATTATCATTTTTTTCATCATCCAGTTTATTTCGGGAAAAAACATCCAACTTTTTTATATTTCCCCCCCTTTTCTGAGCCTCAGTTTTTCTCTGATCATCTTCTTGTTCCTCCTGATTTTCAGGTCAAATTACCATTACTTCCACTCTTTTTTCAGCCCTTTCACGGAAAACCTTATCCAATTTCAATTTATCGCTCTCACTATTCTGGCCTTTTCAGGTTTAATCATCTTTTTCACTTATCTGCGAAAAAGAAAACCGGGAGTGATGTGGGTGTATTTTATCCTTTTCTCTCTCACGATGAGCCTGGTGATTTATCAGAGAACCCGTTATCCCTCCATCAACCTCCCTGAAAAAGTCGCCCATCTCCAAGCCAAAAAAATTCATAAAAGGGTCACTCTCATCGGGATGAAGGGGCTGAGCTTCGATTTCATCATTCCCCTCATAAATGAAGATAAGCTCCCCAATTTTTCATGGTTGATGGAAGAAGGAAGCTGGGGAAGATTGAAAAGTTTTCCTCCTACCGACGAGGTAATCCTAAAAAGTTCCTTAAACACAGGCAAACTCCCTTTTAACCACCGTCGGATTTCTCCTTTTCAGTACAAGCTTTGGAATACCCATCGAAAAATAGAAGTGGTTCCCCGGTATATTTTTTTCCGCCAGCTCCTAAGAGCGGGAATTCTTCAGATTGAACCCCAACAACCTCCCACTTACACCAAGGACATCTGGAAAATATTCCAGGATAACCATACTCCGTTCCTGCTCAAAACCAATCCTGAAGAGAAAAATTGGGAAAACCCTTCTCCAAAATCCCAGACATTATTCAACCTTTTCTATAAAGACCTTAATTTTGAAACCAGTGACATATTCCAAAAGGCCAAAAAGGCCTTTTATTCGGACTGTGAATTTGAATTAAATGTGATGGAAGAAAAAAACCAGGTTCAACCTCAACTGTTATCCTTTCATCTTGACGGCCTCAATACAGTAGAAGCTTATTTTTACCAATACAGTTTTCCAGACCTTTTCGGAGACATCGAACAGGAAGAACTCAATAAATTCAGTGGGGTGATTGAAAGATATTACCAATTTTATGACCAAATTATCGGAAAGCATCTGGCCTCCTTGAAAGAAAATGAACTTTTAGTGGTCTACTCTCCTTATGGGATTGAACCGCTTCCTCTATGGAAAAGGTTTGTGGAATGGATGTTGGGAAATGCAGAGATTTCAGCTTACCATGAAATGGCTCCCGAAGGAGTGGTTTTTTTCTACGGAACAGAAGTGGTTAGAGGAGAATATGTGGAGAAAACAAAGCTGATCGACATCGCTCCCACTATTCTCTACTATTTAGGCCTTCATGTGGGATTGGATATGGACGGAATTGCCAAAACTTCTGTCTTTAAGGAAGAATTTAGAGCTGAAAATCCAGTTCCCTATATTTCTTCTTATGATGAAATCACCATCAAATCTCCTCAATAAATTCTCAATCCCCCTTTAGACTAAATCACGTGAAAAATTCGATTCCACCTGGCTTCGAGGAAAAAACTGACGAATTTTTTCAGTCTTTCTTTCAGACTGGTTCTTAGGTAGGCATTCCTTTCCGCGTCGTAGGAAAAATAGATAATCCAAGGCCTTCCTTTTATATAATCTAAGGGCAAAAATCCCCAATACCGACTGTCTAAACTGTTATCTCTGTTGTCTCCCATCACAAAACAATGCCCTTCCGGAACCACCACGGGACCAAAATTATCCCGTATGACATCATCATAATGGTAATACCCATTTTCAGTGAAGACCTGGCTGTCCTTATGAACTTTATAGCTCTCCTTGATGGGTTGTTCATTTATATAAACCCGTTTGTTCTTGATTTCTATCTTCTCGCCTTCTAGGGCAATGATCCTTTTGACAAAATCTTTAGACAGCTCCTTTGGATACTTGAACACGGCGATATCTTTTCTCTGTATATCTTTTCGAGGCAAAATTGCTTTTTCCCAGGAGAAAACGGTTTGAGAATAGGCAAATTTATTAACCAGAAGAAAATCCCCTATGCGAAGGGTAGGCTTCATGGAGCCTGTGGGAATCTGGAAGGCCTGGACCACAAAAGTCATCACAAAGAACACAAAAACAGCTGTCTCGGCAATGAGTTCAAAATATTCCCGAAAAACGCTCTTTTCCCTTTCTTTTTTCTTTTTCTTTTTCTTCATTTTAAACCACAAATGAAAGACTTAATATAACCAAAAAAGAAAAATTCATCAACACAGTGGACTGCACAGCAGGCAAAAAATTCTTCCAATTCTCCAAATTATTCCTTCCAGCCCGGAAAGCCCTTATAGGCAAAGGCAAAGTCAAGAATACCAGCAAAGATCCCACCGGCCAATTCCCCCAGAGAACACCGCCCCCCACCACCACATAGCAGCAAAAGGCCAAAGCTAAATACAGATTCAAACTCTTTTCGTACCCAAACAGAATCACCCAGGTTCTCCTTCCCGTTTGAAAGTCTGCCTCTTTATCGGCGAACTCATTGATCAACAGGACCAAAGTGGTTAAAATCCCTGCCGGAATCGAGGCCAGCACCGGCCAGAAACTGGAAATTTTTTGGGCCTGAACAAAATAGGCTCCAAACACCATCAAAGGTCCCCAAGACAAAAAGATAGCCATTTCTCCCAGGCCTTTATTGACCAACTTAAGAGGAAAACCGTTGTAGTTGTAAATAAAAAACAGAGCCGCCGCTCCGATCAACAAGATGATAGGACCGGGGGAGGCAAAGTTGAGAAAAAGTCCCAGACTCGAACCCAAAAGAGCAAATGTTCCTGAAATGACTAAAGCTTGTTTGGGAGAAACCTTTCCTTCCACCAAAATGCGGCTTCCCCCGGAAAAGGGAACTAAAGCACTCTGATTGGACGCATCGTTTCCGCTTTTGAAATCAAAATAATCATTGATCACATTACAGGATATATGGAGAAAACAAGCTCCTGTTAGAGTCAACAGGAACAAAATAAAGCTGAACTGCTGGGTCTTCCACCAGGCAAAAGCAGTCCCCAAAAAGACAGAACCTAGAGTCACTGTTAAGAAGGGGAGCCGCAGAAGAAAAACGATGGACTTCAATTTTTCCATTTCTTTAACCTCATGCATCAAATCGGTGAAAAACCTCTCATTCTCACGGCAAAGCCTTTCCAAAATCTTCGATAAGCTCATCTGTGGACTCAAGACCTACAGAAACCCGGATCAAATCATCTTTTATCCCCAGTTTGACCCTTTCCTTTGGGTTCATGTAATAATGAGACGTGGTAGCCGGCCGAGTCACCAGAGTCTCAATCCCTCCCAAACTGGGAGCCAGGATGGGAAGCTCGCTTTTTTCCAAAAAGGCCTTGGCCGCGTCCAAACCCTTCCTTAATTCAAAACTCAACATTCCACTAGGACCGTCAAACAGCTCCCTGGCCCTCGGATAACCGGAATGGCTTTCCAATCCTGGATAATTCACCCGGCTTACGGCAGGATGCTTCTCCAAATACTGAGCTAACTGAAGAGCGCTTCGATTCTGATAACCCACCCTCACAGCCAAAGTCTTTAACCCCCGGTGAAGGAGAAAGCAAGCATGAGGGTCAAGGGCTCCTCCCAACCGAATGAGCTTGTGGTTGATCTTTTCAATGAGGTTTTTTCTTCCCAGAACCGCACCAGCCACGACATCGGAATGTCCGTTCAAATATTTGGTGCAGCTGTGAAGAGAGAGGTCGTATCCCATGTCGGGAGGGCGGAAATTAATGGGGCTGGTAAAAGTGTTATCCACCAGAGAAATCAGATTGTGAGAACGAGCAAACTTCACTACCGCCGGATGATCGGCCACCTGCAGTAAAGGATTGGTCATTGATTCCACATAAATCGCTTTGGTCTCAGGCTTTAATTTTTGTTCCCATTCCTCCGGATTATCCCCACGGATAAAATCAAAGGAAATCCCCATAGAAGGAAAATCTTCGGTGACAAACCTATAAGTTCCCCCATAAATACAATCCTGGATCAAAAGGTGGTCCCCCTGGGAAAGAACAGACAACAAAGTGGTAGAAATGGCAGCCATGCCGCTGGATGCGACCAATGCTTGCTCGGCATTTTCCAGGCTGGCCAGTTTCTGATGGAGAGCCCTATGATTGGGGGTATTATTCAAACGCACATATTTAAGGTCTTTATGGCTGGTTTCCCCCGAATATTCATAAGTGGAAGACTGGAATATGGGCATGCTGACAGCCCCTTGAATAGGAGGATCCGGTTCTCCCGCATGGATGAGTTTGGTTTCCATATTTTTAAATTTACCGCTCATGCCCTATCTCTCCTTTTCATAAGTTTTTACTTTTCATTATAGGAAAACACGTTTACCAAAAAAAATCAAAACACATAAGCCCTAATAAAATTTCCCTTCCCCCTTTCTTTTATATTATACTTTTATAGATGAACTTCACTCTTTTCGGCTACCCCAAAACAGGAAAGACCACTCTTTTCAATCTTCTCACGGGAGCCCAGATACAGGTGAAAGCCTATGATGAAGGAAAAAAAGAACCCAACCTCAGAAGTTGTGCGATTCCTGACTCCCGTTTGGATAAACTGAGTTCCCTTTATCCTCAAAAAGAAAAAAAACCCATCATAGTGGATTATATCGACTTAGCTGGAGTTTCTTACGGAGAGATTAAAAATGAAGCCTACCTTGATTATTTGCGGAAAGCGGACGGTTTAACTCATGTGGTCAGAGAATTTAAAGAAAAGCAAATTCCTTACCCGGGAAAAATATCTCCCGGAGAAGACATCCTTTCGATGGAGGAAGAACTCATCTTAGCGGATTTGATATCCATCGATTCACGACTGGAAAAACTGGAAAAAGAATTGAAAAGGACAAAATCCGCCGAAGGAGAAAAAGAAAAGGAATCTCTCTCCCGCATCCGGAAAGCCCTGGAAGAAAAAAGGGCCATTCGAGAACTGGATCTTTCTTCAGATGAAGAAAAACGCCTAAGACATTTTTCCTTTTTAAGCCAGAAACCTCTCATTCATATGATCAACGTGGACGAAGAGAATATATCTCTCCTCCAAACCCCAGGGTCATTTCATTCCCCTTCTCCAGGAACCACTGTTTTGGGTTTCTGCGGAAAAGTAGAAATGGAAATCCTGGAACTCCAAGAGAAGGAAAAGCACACTTTCCTCAAAGAATACGGACTTCAGGAATTCAGTGCTCCTCGGTTTCTCAAATCTTCCTACGAACTTCTCCAGGTCATAACCTTTTTTACTATCGGAAAAAAAGAAGTCAAAGCGTGGACTATAAAAGAAAACACTCCTGCTTTAAAAGCTGCCGGAGCGGTCCATACAGACATGGAAAAAGGATTCATCAAAGCTGAAGTCATTTCCTGGGAAGACCTTATCAAATTCAGGTCCTTCCAGAAAGCAAGAGAACAGGCCGCAGTGAGGCTGGAAGGAAAGGATTACATCGTCCAAGACGGAGATGTTATTTTCTTTCGATTTTCTAAATGAAGAAAATTTTCCCATGCAAAATGCCTCCTCTAAGGATATTGAAAAAAAATGGTAAAGGGCAAGTCAACATTTGAACTGAGGACTAGAGATTCTCAATCCTCGGCTCGAACGGGAATTATCCGTACTTCTCACGGCCTTATCCACACTCCTGCTTTTGCCCCTGTAGCCAGTCAGGGCACTGTCAAAGCTCTTCCTCATAATCTGGTTCATCTTCTCGGAGCCCAGCTCATTTTAGTCAATTCTTACCATCTTTTTCTGAGGCCTGGAGCCCAATGGATAAAACAGATGGGGGGAATTCACTCTTTTATATCGTGGCCTCAGCCAATTTTATCCGATAGTGGTGGTTTTCAAATCTACAGCCTTTCTCCCCTCTCTCGAGTGATGAAAAAAGGGGTTGAATTTTCCTCTCATCTGGATGGGAAAAGACTTTTTTTATCCCCCGAGGATGTTGTGGATATTCAGATGAATTTAGGGACCGATATCATGATGCCCTTGGATACCTTTCTTCCTTACCCCTCCCCTAAGGAAAAAATGAAAGGAGCCGTGGACCTCACTACTCATTGGGCTCAACGATCCCGCCATCATTTCCTCCAGCGCCATTCCTCCGGACTTCTCTGGGGAATCACTCAGGGTGGAGTGGACTGGGAATTGAGAGAAAAAAGCCTTCAGGAATTATTGAAAATCAATTTCGACGGGTACGCTTTAGGGGGATTGGGAGTCGGGGAACCGAAAACTCAATTTCTGGAAACTGTAGAAAGGTCCACATCTCTTCTCCCCCCCGAAAAACCCCGCTATCTTATGGGTATCGGCTATATCAAGGATATCCTGGAAACCGTAGAAAGGGGAATCGATCTTTTTGATTGTGTCCTTCCCACAAGGAACGCCCGAAATGGGACCCTATTTACAAATCAAGGAAAATTGGTTATAAAAAACAAAAAATATGCTCAAGATCATAGACCTGTAGATGAAAAATGCTCCTGCTACACATGCCAGAACTTTTCCCGCACTTACCTTCGTCATCTTTATGAAAGAAATGAAATCAGCTCTTCAATCCTCAACACCATCCATAACCTTTATTTTTACCTTGACATCTTTCGAAAAATTAGGCAAGCTATTGAATCCAATTCATTCTTAAAATTTAAACGCAGAATTTTAAATAATAAAGAAAAGGAAGAAAAATCATGATACTAATCAGTATGCTTCATTCACTTCAACAAAGCGGTCAGGCTTCGGGCCAAGACGGAAATTTCCTTACTGCGTTAATTCCTTTCATCCTTGTGTTTGTCATTTTCTACCTTCTCATCATCAGGCCTTCTCGTACCCGACAGAAAAAACACCAACAGATGGTGGAACAACTCAAAGCCGGCGATAAAGTTATTACTTCAGGTGGAATATACGGAACAGTTATGGGAGTTCAAAAAAATAAACTCGAGCTCAAAATCTCCGGTAATGTGAAAATTGACCTCTCTAAAAACGCCATCGCCTCTATTCTGTCCTCTAAAAAAGAAGAAGAGAAAAAATAATTTTCTTTACAGCCCAAACAATCTGTACTGTCAATCATTTGTAAAATGAAAAAACGGCTAAACTGGAAAATTGGATTGGTTCTTTTCATCGTGGGCCTATGCCTCTATGTTTCTTATCCTCCCCAAGAAAAAATCAAATTGGGACTGGACTTGAAAGGAGGAATGCACCTCGTTCTCAAGGTGATGAGTGATGACGCCCTCAACATCGAAACAGACCAAGCGATAACCACCCTTCAGCAGCAGTTCAAAAAAAAGAATCTCCAGTACGAGGATGTAAAAAAGGAAAAACTGGGTGAATTCACCCTCCAGGGAATCAACCCCACCCAAAAAGAAGAAATCCAAACTATCCTAAACAACTATTTTAAAGACTGGGAAAGTTCTTATTCGGGAGATAAACTCAGTCTTTCCCTTAAATCCAAGGTGAAGACTTACTTAAGAAATCAAGCTGTCAAACAGGCTCGCCAAACCATCCGGAATCGAGTGGATGAATTAGGTCTGACCGAACCCACCATCCAAAGACAGGGAATAGCCGGAGAACGAATCATCGTGGAGCTACCCGGGGTGGAAAACCCTCAAAAAGTCAAAGACATCCTCAAGACCACCGCCCTTTTGGAGTTCAAATTAGTCCAAGCTGGACCCGCATCCAGTAAAGAAGAGCTTCTTAAACAACACGGCGGGGAAGTTCCCCCGGATATGGAAATCCTGAGGGGAGATCCCCAAATGACTGAAGGGGGGTACTATTTGGTGCCCCGGGTTTCCCCTGTGACCGGAAAAGACCTGCGAAATGCCCGGCGAACTACAGACCAATGGAACAGCCCGGCTGTCTCTTTTTCATTCGACTCTGACGGGGCACAAAAATTTTATCAACTCACTTCCGAAAACATCGGTGAACCCCTGGCCATAGTCCTGGATAATAAAATTCAGGAAGTAGCCACTATTGAAGACAGAATTCGTGAAAGCGGGATTATCCACGGAAACTTCACCGTGGAATCGGCTGAATCTATAGCTTTGGTTCTTCGGTCCGGAGCTCTTCCTGCCTCTATCAAGTACCTAGAGGAAAGAACCATCGGCCCTTCCCTGGGAGCTGATTCCATCCGAAAAGGTGTCTCTGCAACTGTTATTGCCCTTCTTTTGGTGATGCTGTTCATGGTCTTTTATTACAAAATCTCAGGAATCAACGCAGTCGTGGCCCTTATTCTTAACATTATCATCCTCATGGGAGCTCTTTCTTACTTCAACGCCACATTAACTCTTCCCGGTATTGCTGGAATCATCTTAACTATCGGTATGGCTGTGGACGCCAATGTCCTGGTTTTTGAACGAATCAGAGAAGAACTCGCCTCAGGAAAAAGTGTCATCAGTTCTATATCCGGAGGATTCTCCCGTGCCTTCAAAACCATTCTGGACGCCAACGTGACCACCATCATTGCCGCTATTTTTCTCTTCCAGTTCGGAACAGGCCCTATTCGAGGTTTTGCCGTAACCCTCATTATCGGTATCACAGCCAGTATATTCACCGCCGTGTTTGTTTCCCGGTTGATCTTCGATACCACCCATTCCAAACCTAAAAAAAGAGATAAGTTGAGTATTTAAAATGCAAATATTCAAGAAGCCCAACTATAAATTTATGAAGTACATCTTGATTGCATTTATTTTCTCGGGAGCCGTTATTCTGACAGGCATCATTAATATTACAGTAGGAACAGGTTTAAATATGGGCATTGACTTTGCCGGAGGCACCCTTATTCAAATCCAGTTCAAAACCCCTCATCCCATAGGAAAATTAAGGCAGAAACTGAATCAAGCCGGGTTGGGAGAAAGTAAAATCCAAGAGGCGGGAACCGGAGAAAATGAATACATAATCAGATCAAGGCTCCCCGAAGAAAAGAAAAATCAAAAGCTGGAAGCCCACGTTCTTATGGGAAATAAGATTGTGGATATTCTCAAGACAGAAGAGGAAAAAAAGTCTTTGAAGAAAGGACTTAAAGACCTCAATAACATGAGCGTAAATGATGTTGCTTCCTTACTGCAGCCGAAATATCCGGATAAAGCTCCATCTCTCGCCGAAAAAATTGTAAACCTCCGAAACTCATCTGAATTTGAAGGCATTCTCCAAAACTACCAGCAGCTTAACAAAGCAGGAATAAGCCAAGATGTCATTGAATTTCTCCAGGAAAAAACCTTCCTGGGAAGTATGGCCATCAAGCGGAGGGAAACTGTAGGACCTCAAGTAGGGCGCGATTTGAGACGGAAAGCCACCCAGGCTACGGTATGGGCTCTTATCGGAATGCTCATTTATATCGGCCTCAGGTTTAAATTTGCTTACGGGGTGGCAGCCATTCTCACCCTCGGCCATGATGTATTGATCACTGTAGGGCTTTTTTCTTTAACCCCTAGAGAAGTCAACCTTCCTGTTATCGCAGCCATTCTCACCATAGTGGGATATTCACTCAATGACACCATTGTTATTTTTGACAGGGTCAGAGACAATTTAAAGCTACTGAGAAAACAAGATTTCAAGAGTATTTTGGACCGAAGTATCAATCAGACTCTGAGTCGAAGCTTTATCACTTCCGGAACGACTTTCTTAACGGTAACCGCTCTTTTTTTGTTTGGAGGCCCTGTGATCAATGATTTTGCTTTCACCATGATGATTGGAGTTTTGGTCGGAACTTATTCGTCTATCTACCAATCCTGTCCCCTTCTCTATTTTTGGAACCACATATTCAAGCCCAAAAAGGGCATGCGGAAATGACAATTTTTACTTGAAAAAAACCATTTTTTCCGTTATACTTCTGATGGAAATAAACAAAAATAATGAGGTAAAAAAATGGCTAAACAAACCAAGCCAAAGAAAAAACAAGAAAAAAAAGAAACTGGAGGAATGTTTCAAGACTCTTTCATCACTCCTCCAAGAAGCACAGTAAGAAATGTGATTGTTTTTCCGATCGTACTCCTTTTTCATGCTCTAATTTTCGGCGCTCTCGTTGCAGTTCCTCTCATGAGTACAGGCGACTTACCGGAGGTCGAAGTTTACAGTGCATTTTTGGCACCCCCTCCACCTCCCCCACCACCACCTCCACCCCCAGCTAAAAAGAAAGAAAGCAAAGATGTAAAGAAAATCAAGCCGGTCCAATCCAAATCTAATATAAAGCCAGGAGAATTGGTGGCTCCTGTGGAAGTCCCTGATGAAATCGCTGAAGAAGAACTGTCCGATATCGGAGTCGAAGGCGGAGTTGAAGGCGGAGTTGAAGGCGGAGTTGCGGGTGGAGTCCTCGGTGGAGTCGTGGGCGGAGTCCTCGGCGGAGCCGTGGGTGAAGTGGAACAAGCTCCTCCTGTCAGAGCAAAAGGTGAAATCAAACCCCCGAAACTCATTAAACGAGTGGAACCCAAATATCCTGACATTGCTCGACAAGCTCGAGTTGAAGGAGTGGTTATCTTAGAATGCACCACAGATAAATACGGAAAAGTTCAAAATGTGAAGGTTTTAAGATCAATACCTCTTCTTGATCAAGCAGCTATCAATGCTGTGCGACAGTGGGTTTACGAGCCAATGATCATCAACGGCCGTCCCAGAGGAGTTATCTTTACCGTCACTGTTACATTTGAATTAAAATAGAAACTCATTGTATATTTAAAAGGAGGTACATAAAATGCAATTTGGACTGATTGAAATGTGGGAATCCATGGCCGCTTTACCCAGAGCCGTCGCCATTCTTTTGATTGCTCTTTCGATCGTTTCCCTCTATCGACTCATCGAGAGGCTCATCGTATTTTCCAAAGCCAGAAGTAAATCTAAAGTCGTTGCTCCCAAATTGACCAATCTTCTCAAACAAGGAAAGGTCCAAGAGGCTTTGAATCTTTCGACTAAAAAAGAGTACAGCCGAAGCCATTTGGCCCGTGTGACAGCAGCTGGAATCAGACATTTCATGGAAGGAAAAGAATCCAATCTCAGTATGGAAGAGCAGATTGAAACAGCTCAGCGGGGTACAGACCGAGCCTCAACTGTTTTTACCCAAGAGATGAAAAAGGGTTTGAGTACTCTAGGAACCATTGCTACCACGGCCCCGTTTATCGGACTATTTGGAACTATTTTCGGAATCATTAACGCGTTCCGCGGTATGGCTTTGACCGGATCCGGGGGTATTGGAGCTGTAGCCTCAGGAATTGCTGAAGCTCTCATCGCCACAGCTTTGGGAATTGGTGTGGCTATCATTGCTTTTTGGTGCTTCAATTACCTGAATCAGAAAATTGATGTCATCGATGGAGAAATGAGCAACACCAGTTCTGAGATCATGGATTATTTTGTCCAAAAAGAACAAAAAGGTTCTTAATATTTCTGAAAAAACAATCTTAACAAGAAGAGGATAAAATGGCTGCAAAGGCAGATAGGGGAAAAGATGAAGACAAAGTCAAATCAGAACCTCAAGTTGTTCCTTTATGTGATGTTCTTCTGGTTCTTCTTATCATCTTCATGGTGGTAACTCCCATGGTCCAAAAGGGAGTGGATGTCAAGCTCCCCAATGCACTCAACACCATAGAAATGCCCGAAAATCCGGATGTGGTTCTATCCATTCAAACGGATGGGACCATGTACGTCAATGATGATAAAGCTACGAAAGATAATTTGCGCACACTGGTGGAAGAAGCATTCTTGACAGCAGGCGAAGAAAAGTTGTATTTAAAAGCCGATCAACAAATCGAATATGGTAAGATTGTAGATGTGATCAACATACTGAAGAATGCGGGAGTGGAAGCAATCGGCATTATCACAGAAAAGAAAACAGAAGAAGCGGAATGAATTGTCTTTGTCTTTAATCAAAACAAAAATTCCCCCTTTAACCCGAATGAAAAATTAACCAAGGGATGAAGAGAGATAATCTTCAACGTCTCTCTCATCCCTTGGTTTTTTCTTAAGAAGTTCTCCCCATAATTCTTGACTTTCCATGCAAAAATAAATCGGAAAATTCCTTTTTTTCTTTCGATTTATTTCCCTGATTACTTTTTTATACATCTTATACCGGATCGGTTTAAAATACCTGAATTTCCCATCCATCCCTTTTATAAATTCATCATAGATGATCTTTGTTCGGGGAAACCTCTTCTGTATAATTCCTTTCAACGGGGGAAGAAATCTTAAGCTTCCCAAACTGACCCAAGCAATTCGGGAATGATCCACCACTTCCAGCATTTTTTCAACAATTTCTTCATATCCTTCTTCCCAACCTGAGTAATGGATTAAAGGATCAAAATGAAAAGCTGTCCGGTAGCCCCTTTGGGAAACTTCTTTGGCTGCTTGAAGTCGAGCTCTAACCGAAGGAGCTCCCTTTTCTTCTTTTTGGGCCATTTCTTCTGAATTGAGAGACCAGGCCACGATAATATTATCTGACGGCTCCATTCTTAACAGGTTGTCTATGTTGGAAGTTTTTGTTTTGAATTCAAACAGGACATTTCTTTTCTTCTTGAAATAAGGGATCAATTCTTTGGAATGTTCTGTGATGTGATCCAAAGACAAGGAATCCCCCAATTCCCCACTGCCCAATCGGACTATCCGATTCGCACATCCATTCAAAAAATCATCCACCTGGGTCCAAAGTTTCTTTCGGTTGACATGTACGGTGATGAGTGGATTAGTGAGATAATTCTGGAGGATACAGTAAGAACAATCCATGGGACAATTGAGGTCCAGATTAAGGATATAATAATGACATCCTAAATAATAAGGAGTACAGGGACAGGGCTTTACAAAATCCCCTCTTTGGGCGGTCAACAGAAGGTATTTCTTCCCTTCTCCTACTGGGTCTCTGAGGATCTGTATCTTTTGGATTAATTCCTGGGAGTCCTGAATTGTTTGAACAGGGATGGAAGGATTGCGCTGTAAAATCTTCCGGGTGAGAGGAAATTCTAAACTTCTTTGGTCTACAAATATCTTTTGAGGGAAATACCTGTTTTCATTCATGGAATAGTTTGGATAATTTCTCCCGATTGAGTTTATTGAGACGTTCAATTTTCCGCTCGTATTCCTCTTTATTCTTAAAGCGGAAATGCACCCTATACCAGTTTTCTTCGAAATAAGGGGCCGGATAAATATCCACATCGGGAGGCCACTGAATCTCTCTTGTCCACCGGTGAAAAGCTTCCCGGCGGCGGCTCAACTGGGGAAACCTAATTTTGACCAACTCCTCACGCAGTTTATTGGCTTTCTGTACAGAGGATAATTTTTCAGAATCGGAAACAGCTTTCACTTGAGGAAGCTGAAAAATCTCTGAGAGGGATAAATCCTCTCTGCAGGCTATTTCCTGGATGTTTTCGATGATCTCCTGCTGCTTATTCTTTCCTACAGGAAGAAGCCAGGGAATCAGAAGTTTTTGCTCTTCCGGATTAAACTCTACCAGAAGTTGAAGAACTTTGAACCCCATATTGCTTTCATATACTTCCTTTTTTATCTCTGGGTCCATCCGTGAAATTTTCATATATGTATCCAGATAGCTTAAAGTGGAAGGAATATTCAAAAAAGGAAGAATACAGCGGGTAATTTCCTGTTCTTTTTCTCCTGAATCTTTAAGCTTTTTAATGATTTCTGCTTTTTCCAGAGCTGAAAATTCCCTGGTTGCCCAATTTTCATAAAAACTCATCAATAAAAGCTCCCTCGCTGTTTTTCTCTCAGCTACCCACACCGTTATTTTTTTTTCATGAAGTTCTCTGCAGGCCAAGACTCTTTTCCACCCACAAACAAGAATATAATGCCTCCTGCCCAAAGTCACAACCGGAGGATTGATGACTCCGATTTTTTTTATAGAAAAAACAAGAGGCTGGAGATCGAAAAAATAGGAGATTCGAAATCTCTCATCCGCCCAATCAATCTGGTTCAATCTTATCTCTTTTCTTTTCATACACAATTATTTTAATCCAACCCTCTCCATGAGTCCAGACCGCTCCCGGAACCATTTCCAAAACCGTGATGAGTATAAATATCTATACTTATTGAAAAGGGTGAGGGATGAGGGGGTGAGGAAGCCCTCCATCCCTCACCCCCTATCACGGAATTAGAGAGGCTTACATCGCTCCCCCTCCGGTTGCTTTATGGCGGGATTTTTGGTATCCATTTACTTTATGGAGTAAAATTGAAGGATTCCCCAATCTGCAACCCTAAACCTATCAAAAATTTTGCCCACCGCCGGGTCCTTTATTTTCCTATGGACATTCCTTCCCGGCTTCTCTTAAAGTTTTTATCCAAAAAGGCTGCTAAAGAGAAGAAAACACCTTACGGACATTTCTTTCTTCTCCCGGATAAAACGGTCCTACTGAACGCTATGAGCGCTCCTTTGGCCGCTTTCTCTGTGGAAAGACTCATCGCATCAGGGGCCACAGAAATTTTTCTTCTGGGATTCTGTGGGGCTATAGACCCGAGAATAAAAACCGGTGAATTGGTGAGCGCATCCAAAGCTCATTCAGAAGAGGGAACCTCCCATCATTATTTCCCCCGACGCCGTGTCTTTTATCCTTCATTCTCATTAAAACAACAATTGGAGAATTTCCTCCCTTCTCAAATTTCTTACAACTCCCTGGCTGTGGTCTCTACTGATGCCCCTTACCGAGAAACCAGGTCCTGGATAAAAGAGAAGCAAAAAAAACAAATTGGAGCTGTAGATATGGAAACTTCGGCCGTTTTTTCATTGAGTGAATTTCATGGAATCCTTTCCACCTCTTTGATGATTATCTCCGATGAACTCTCCAGTGGGGCTTGGAAGACCGGATTTCACAGCGCTTCATTGGAAAGTTCAGTCAGAGAATGCTTTCTTCCCTTAATTCAAAAAATCTAACCATAGATAAAAGGAGAAAAAGATGAAACCAAAAGTATTGATCACCCGAAAAATTCTGCCAGAAGCTCTTGAATATTTAAAAAAACACACTCAATATGATATCGGAGGTGAAAAGAGGAATTTAACCAAAAAAGAACTCTTGGAAAAAATAAAAGACAAAGAGGGAATCCTCACCCTTCTGGTGGATCAAATCGATAGAGAAGTGATGGATCAAGCTCCCTCTCTCAAAATTATAGCTAACTGCGCTGTAGGCTACAACAACATTGATATCGGATATGCCAAACAAAAGGGAATCATGGTCACCAACACTCCTGGGATCCTCACTGAAACCACCGCCGACCTCACCATGGCTTTGATCATGGCGGTCAGCCGAAAGATTGTTCCAGCCGATGCATTTACCCGGAGAAAAAATTTCAAAGGATGGGAAATTGACCTTTTCCTGGGCAAAGAGGTCACAGGAAAACGTCTGGGGATCATCGGGATGGGAAGAATCGGAAAAGCTGTAGCCTTGAGAGCCCAAGGATTCCGGATGGATACGGTTTATTCCGACCCCCGTATTCTCACTCCCGAAGAAGAAAATAAATACAAGGCGGCCTATCTTCCCCTGGATGAACTCCTTTCTACATCGGACATCGTCACCATTCACACTGTTCTTAATTCGGAGACTCACCATCTTGTGTCCAAACATAAGCTCAGCTTGATGAAAAAAGATGCCATCCTGGTGAATGTTTCCCGGGGCCCCGTGGTGGAGGAAAGAGCTCTAGCCGAAGCCTTAGAAAAAAAACAGATTTGGGGGGCGGGATTGGATGTCTATGAAAGAGAGCCTGAAATCGAAGAAAAACTTTACTCTTTGGATAACGCAGTCCTTCTTCCTCACATCGGGAGCGCCACCTATGAAACCCGGTTAAAGATGTCCATGATGGCCGCCAAGAATTTAGTTCAGGGTCTGCAAGGAGAAACTCCTGATAACCTCGTCACTCAATAACTCTCTTCTTATTTTTAGCTTAAAAATAGCCTGTTTGATCAAATTGATGGGTCCTGTCCTGGGATGTGTTTGATTGAGCGAAAAAGGCAAGACAAGCGAGAAAAGCGAGACGTATTACTTTCGTTTTTTGCGTTAATCGCGTTATTTGAGTTTGTTGCGTTAATCGAGTTGCTGGAGTTTGTGGCATTTTGAATTTTGAATTTCATATTTCTGGATTCTTGCCTCTGCAGGAATGACAGATGAGAAAAATATATTCAACTCCGGGATGAAGCTGACTTCTTTTCTTCGATCAATCTTTCCACTTCTTCCACAAATTGAGGAACAATCTCTTCTTCCTTTACCCGCCGGTAAAGTTTTCCTTTTTTAAAAAAAACTCCTACCCCTCGGCCGCAGGCCACTCCGATGTCTGCTTCTTTGGCTTCTCCAGGTCCATTCACCACACAACCCATCACCGCCACATTCAAAGGTTCCCGGATGTGAGCCAGTCTTTTTTCAATCTCTGAAAAAAGACGGAAAAAATCCACTTCACATCTTCCGCAAACGGGACAGGATATAAGGTTGATTCCCCGGAAGCGAAGGCCCAAATGGGAAAGGATGAGGTAGGCCACCCGAATTTCCTGCTCCGGAGGAGCTGTTAAAGACACCCTCACGGTATCCCCTAAACCCTCTTGCAGAAGCAGAGTGAGCCCTACTGAAGACTTTACACTTCCTGATACCAATCCCCCCGCTTCAGTGATCCCTATATGAAAAGGATAGTCCACTTTTTCTGCCATAAGCCGGTGGGCTTTCAAGGTCCGGAAAACGTCGGAAGCTTTCAATGAGATTTTTATGAGGTCAAAATCTAAATCCTCCAAAAGCCGGACATGACCCAGGGCGCTCTCCACCAAGGCTTCGGGAGTGGCTCCTCCGAATTTTTGGAGCAAATCCTTTTCCAGGGACCCTGAATTCACCCCTATCCGGATGGGAGTTCCTGAACCCTTGGCTTCTTTCACAACCTGTTCAACCTTTTTAGGGGATCCGATATTCCCGGGATTGATACGCAGTCCATCAATCCCTTTTTTTAAAACCTCCAAAGCCAAACGGTAATCAAAATGGATATCCGCAATCACAGGGATTTTGGCTTCTTTCCTGATTTTATGTAAAGACTCCACGGCTTCCTCATCAGGAACCGCTAGGCGAACCATTTCACATCCCCAATTTTCCAATGTTTTCACCTGGTTGAGGGTGGCACGGGTATCCCTGGTATCGGTTTTGGTCATGGATTGAACCGAAATGGGCGCATCCCCTCCGACAGCTACACCGCCGATGTGGATCTGTCTCGTCTTCCTTCGCTTGAACAAATTTTCCTCTCTCATGAGTCCTCTGTATATTTCCTCTGGTTTGCTCACTTGTCATTCCGGGCTTGACCCGGAATCCCTTCTAGATTCCCGCTTCCGCAGGAATGAGAAAAAAATATGTTCGTTCGTCGTGGGTGGATTCACCCGCCATAAGGAATTCATAAGAATCTCAGACTTTCCCTTCCTCTTGATGTTTAATAAATCGAACTTCTTCACCAGGGTATCAAACTCTCCCATCCCTGGGGAAGCATTTTAACCAAATCGTTCAAAACCACAAACACAATCAAGAAAATAAAGATAACAAATCCAATCTGCATCACAATCTGTTTGACTTTGGGGCTGAAATCTCGCCGCAGCAGCCCCTCGAACATGAGGACAAAAATCTGTCCCCCGTCCAATACCGGGATGGGAAAAAGGTTGATGATCCCCAGATTCAGACTGATGATAGCAATCCATCCCACCATAGCCATGAATCCCATCTGGAAAGCGGTATAGGAAAAATTGGCGATGGCGATAGGCCCTCCCAGTTGACGGGTGGAGGCTTCTCCGGTGAACAGATCTTCGATAAAGTTAAACACCATGATGGTGATTTCGATGTTCCTGTTCACACTCTGAACAAAAGCGGAGAAGAACCCGTATTTTTTTATTTCAGTGTGGGGTGAAAAAACCACCCCTATCTTAACGTTGCCTTTTTCTTTTTTAGGGATGACCTCCAGAGTTAACTTCTCTTTTCCTCTTTGAATCCGAAGTTGAAGCTCTTTTCCGGGATTATTCTTGATTATCTCCTGGAGTTGATAGAGGTAAACGGGCTGCCCATTGGCAGCCAAAATCATATCCCCCGGTTTAATCCCGGCTTTTTGAGCGGGTGAATCCGGCTGGACTTTTTGGATTTGAGCCTTTATTTTGGCGAAAAATCCAGCGTATCCCATTTCATACTTGGTCCGGCTTCCCGTGTTAAGGGGAACGGTTAAGGTCTTCCCATTTCTTTTTACCTTAGTCTGGAGGGTCCGGTCGGGCTTGGTTTGGATCATCATCTCCACATCACTCCATGACTCCATCTTTTTACCTTCAATACCGAGGATTCGGTCATCTACCTTGAAATCCGCTTTAGCGGCGGGGGAACCGGGTTCGATGTAGCCGATCACCGGAGCCTTTTCCTGATAAGCAGGCTCGCTAACCCCGACCATGTTGATGAAAGCCAACAAGGCTACAGCCAAAAATAGGTTCATGGCTGACCCCATGAAAAGCACCAAAAATCTCTGCCACCTTTTTTTGGCCATAAAACTGCGAGGATCATCCGCTTTATCCTGCTCTGAGAAATCCTCTCCGGTAAACTTCACGTATCCTCCCATAGGGATAAGGCTGATCCGGTAATCTGTCTCTCCCTTTTTCACTCCCACCAGTCTCTTCCCGTATCCCCAGGAGAAAACTTCCACTCTGATCCCCATGAGTTTGGCTATAAAAAAATGACCGAATTCATGGACGAAAACAAGGATTCCAAAAACGATAGCAAAAGCCACTATGGTCCCGATGATAGATCCCATTTTAAAACCTTTTCTCTATTAGATTCCGGGCTTCTTCTCTTACCTCCCGGTCAATTTTGAATATATCTTTAAAACTCTCCACTTTTCTCTTTGGATGCTTCTCCACGATTTCTTTAACCAACGGAGAAATCTGGATAAATTTGATTCTCCTCTTCCGAAAAAAATCCACAATGATTTCATTCGCTGCATTGAGAGCTACGGGGACACTCCCCCCTTCTTTCAAAGCGTGCTGGGCCAGACCGAGAAGGGGAAATTTCTGGACATCCGCATCATAAAATTCCAGAGATTTTATTTGACTCAATCTTAAAGAAGGAAGCCACATCTTCTCTCGATCGGGATAAGTCAAGGCGTACTGGATAGGGATTTTCATGTCTGGGGAGCTGAGCTGAGCCAGGATGGAACCATCCCTCATTTCCACAAGGGAGTGAACCACACTCTGAGGATGGATCAGCACGTCCAGCTGCTCAGGTTGGAGGCCAAAAAGCCATGCGGCCTCAAGGAGTTCCAATCCTTTATTCATCATGGTGGCTGAATCGATGGTCACTTTTTCTCCCATGCTCCACCGGGGATGTTGAAGAGTCTCTTCCAGAGTTTTTTCTTTTAATTTTTGAAATGGAGTGTGGAAAAAGGGGCCTCCGGAAGCGGTCAAAATTACTTTCTTTACGTATTCCCTCTTTTCATGAGCCAGGCACTGGAAAATACCGCTGTGTTCACTGTCCACAGGAATAATGTGAGCTCCTGAGTCTCTGGCCGCCTGTTGAATGAGAGCTCCCCCCACCACCATGGACTCTTTGTTGGCTAAAGCCACTTTTTTCCCTGTTTCTACAGCAGCCAAAGTGGATCTCAACCCATTTATTCCGGTTATCGCGGAAACCACCACATCATTCTCTTCAAACCGGGCCACCTCTTCGGGTCCTTCCGGACCAAAACTCACTCTCATAGGAGAGCCTTTCCACCAGTGCTGAATCCGCTGGGCGTCCTCTTTTCTCAGGAGTGAGACAATCTGAGGCTTGAATTTTTCTACCTGTTTCTGGAAAAGTTCCCAATTCTCTCCCGCAGCCAAACCCACAATTTCAAACCGGTGGCTGAGCTTTTCCACCACCTGGAGCACATTCCGCCCTATAGAGCCGGTGGACCCGAGAACAGAAATCTTTTCCATTTTATTCCTCTGCATCAGTTCACCTTAATCCCAAGAACTTGATAAAGTAGTAGAAAAAGGGAGTCCCCAGTATCAGACTATCCACCCGATCCAAAATTCCCCCGTGACCCGGAAACACACTGGAAGAATCCTTGACTCCCACCGCCCTTTTAAACAAGGATTCTAAAGGATCACTTACCTGGGCCACAGAATGAAGGAGAAAGGCACACAATATGCCTTTCCACAAATTCACTTCCGGAAGGAAAATCAAAATGAAAGCAAGGGCTCCTCCGCAAGCAAATAGGATTCCTCCCCCGCTCCCTTCCCAGGTCTTTCGGGGGCTGGCTACAGGAAACATTTTATGCTTACCCATGAGATCTCCGATAAAATAGGCTCCTGTATCTCCGATGAATATGACGGCCAGGAAAAAAAACAAGTACAAAGGCCCCCTTTCAATCTTTAAAAAATAAAAGTGGTTGAGAGTAAAACTCAAATAAACAGTTCCTAGAAGGGTTAAAGAAATCATCGTGGGAAACTGTGCCGTCTTCTCCACCTTCTGAGAAACCGCCACAAAATAAACGGCCGCAAGGAGAAGAATTATAAAAAAAGCCAATTCTCCGGTCACTTTTCCTGAATAAAAAGACAAAGCTATGACCAGAGATAAAAGTACTCCCAACGCTCTGGGTAAAAAGGTCTGCCGTTTCCGGAACAGGTTATAGAATTCAAAGAGGGCTCCCAGGATGATAAGCTGAAGAAAGATAAAAAACAATCCCGGAGAAAAATATTGAATCCAGACAAAAACCACTGCCAATAGGATTAAAGCTGTAGGAAATCTTTTTTTGAGGCTCAATTTCTATCTCTCTGAGGTTAAATGCATAACTTCCTCTATTTAATATTTTTCCTTGTGGGATAAACTTTAGAATTTTAAGATTTTCACTCCAAAGAAAAATCCCTTCGCTACGCTTTTTTCTATTTCTACACTCTTGTTGATCTTTGAGAGGAATTCACCGTGAAACTATGAGGAGGATTGCACATCCCCAAATCTCCTCTCTCTCTTTTGGTAATCTACAAGAGCCTGAAGCACATGTTTTCTTCGAAAATCGGGCCAGTATTCTTGAGTGATCCATATCTCACTGTAAGCAATCTGCCACAACAGAAAATTGGAAACTCGGAGCTCTCCGCTTGTCCGGATCAATAAATCCGGATCAGGTGTATTGGCAGTGTATAAAAATTGAGAAAATTGATTCTCTGTTAAAGATGAGGAGTTGAATTTTTTCCCTTCCAAAATTTTTTTCACTGCGTCCAAAATTTCCGCTCTTCCTCCATAATTAAGAGCCAGCACAATGGTCAACCGATGATTGTTCTGAGTCAAGTTTTCCACTCTTTCCAGCTCCTTCCTTACCCGGTCTGGGATCTCTCTCCTCTGCCCGATCACTTTGAGTTTCAAATCGTTTTTCATCAACTCCTTGTCTTCTCTTTTTAGGTACTCCTCCAAAAGTTTCCATAAAGTTCCCACTTCTTTCTTTGGCCTCTTCCAGTTCTCTTTGGAAAAGGCATACAGAGTCAAGTATTTGATTCCTATCCGAGCACAGGCTTCCACCACTTCCTGAACCGATTGAGTCCCAGCCCTGTGACCTTCTATCCGCGGCAATTTCTTCTTTTTGGCCCAACGGCCGTTTCCGTCCATGATGACAGCGATATGCTGGGGAAGCCTGGAAACGTCAATCTGATCAGCCAGTTTCTCTTCTTCACTTCCTGGCTTGATGATATCCTTGAGGGAGTTTAACATAAAGTTAATTATAGGTTCATGTCTGAAAATTGTCAAAATTGTTAAAATTCAGTTTTTTAAAAATTCCTCCTCAAAAAGTATAGACCTTATCCCTTGTATCTGGTAGTATTTTAAGTTAAATAAAAGGAAGAAATAAAATGTGCTTGGGAATACCGGCTAAAGTCGTTGAATTGAATCCAACCCAAAAGGGAAAAGTGGATTATCTCGGAACAAAAGTGGAAACCAGCTTTGCGCTTCTTCCAGATATTCAAGTGGGAGACTGGGTGATTGTCCATGCTGGTTACGCGATAACCCAAATGAACGAACAGGAAGCTCAAGAAACCCTTCAACTTTTAAGGGAATATGCCGAAGCTGAGAAAAAAGAAGATCAAAAACAGAGTTAAACAGCCACTCAACCATAAAACCTTGTTCTCCATTTTGAGCTATCATTGATAAAGAGTGAGAGAATTCAGAGATAAAAAAGTCATTCACTCTCTGCTTGGAGAGGTCAAAAAAAAAGCCGTCTCTCTCCCTTCACCCGTCCGAATCATGGAAGTCTGCGGGACTCACACCATGGCCATCCACAAATTCGGTCTCAAAAAACTCATGAGAGAAGCGGGCGTGGAGATGGTTTCAGGACCCGGTTGCCCAGTCTGCATCACTCCCAATGAAATCCATGAATCGGCTCTTAATCTGGTGACTCAAAGAGAAAATTTTATCCTGGCTACTTTTGGAGATATGACCCGGGTACCTACCCTCAACGGGTCACTCCAAACCGCTGTTCCCGCTCCTGGGTCTAAAGTTCAGGTGGTTTACTCTCCTCAAAAGGCTGTGGATTTGGCCAAAGAGCATCCCCATAAAGATGTGGTTTTTTTTGGGGCAGGTTTTGAAACCACCATTCCGGGTATTGCCCTCACCATCAAAGAAGCTCAAACTTCAGAGCTCACCAATTATTCCATTCTCACCGCCTTTTGGCTCATCCCCCCTGCTATGAAAGCCTTGGTTGAAGATAAAGATCTTCGCATCCATGGATTTATCTATCCCGGCCATGTGAGCGCCATCATCGGTGAAAAACCCTACCACTTCATCGCTCAAAAATACCAAATCCCTGGGACCATAGCGGGCTTTGAACCCAGCGATATCCTTTTGGCGGTATCCTCCATTCTGGATCAGATAAGAGAAGAACAGGCGGCTGTGGACAATCAATATACTCGGGTGGTTAAACCTTCAGGTAATCCTCAGGCTCAACAAATCATGGATGAACTCCTTGTCCCCAAAGATGCCCACTGGAGAGGATTGGGGATCATTCCTCAAAGTGGACTCAAAATCAAAACAGAATATTCTTCCTACGATGCGGAACTCAAGTATGAATTCCCGATGCAAACAGAAAGTGAGGACCTTCCCGGATGTCGGTGTGGAGATGTTCTTCGGGGAAATATTGACCCTACTCAATGCCCTCTTTTCTCCAAACAATGCCATCCCCGCTCTCCTTACGGTCCCTGTATGGTTTCGGTGGAAGGAGCCTGTTTTGCCTATTACAAATACAGAACCCAATAAAAAAATAACTGTAAATAATTCATAGAAAAGGGAAGAAAAAATGGATAAAGTCAGCCTTGAATTGGGAAGCGGCGGGAAAATGATGAGAGATTTCATCGATCAGCACATCGTTAAAACTTTTAAAAATAACCTCCTGGAGGAACTTTCTGATTCAGCCCATCTTCCTTTGGGTATCTCTTTCACTACGGATAGTTATGTGGTGGATCCTATTTTTTTTCCTGGAGGGGACATCGGAACCTTGTGCATTAACGGCACCGTCAACGACCTGGTGGTTTCCGGAGCTCATCCTCAGTATATTTCTCTATCCCTTATCATCGAAGAGGGGATGCCCTGGGAAGAATTAAAAAAAATCCTTAACTCTATAAGCCGTTCTGCCCGGACGGCTCGAGTTCAAATAGCCACGGGAGACACAAAAGTGGTAAGACAGGGGCAGGGGGATAAAATCTTCATCAATACAGCCGGAGTGGGAAAAATAATTGCTCGGCCTTCCCTTAAAGAAATCAATCCCGGAGACCCCATCATTCTGACAGGTCCTCCCGGAGAACACAGTCTGGCGGTGATGCTGAAAAGAGAAGATTTTGGATTGGAAGCAGAGGTGGAAAGCGACTGTGCTCCTTTAAATTTTCTCCTTCCTTTTTGGGAAAAAGGGGCTCTTTGGATGCGGGATATCACCCGAGGGGGGCTGGCTACAGTCCTTTCTGAACTGGGTGAAAAACTCCCCTATTCTATCCTGATCCAAGAGGAACACATCCCTCTTTCCCGGGCTGTCCGAGGAGCCACTGAACTTTTAGGAATCGACCCCCTTTATTTAGCCTGTGAAGGGAGAGCGGTCCTGGTGGTTCCCCAAAAAAAGGCCCCCCGCCTTCTTGAAGAAATAAGAAAAAATGAACTGGGAAAGCAAGCCCAGGTCATAGGACGTGTTGATGAGAAGAAAGGAAAACCCGGCGAAGTTCTCCTCTCCACGATTTCAGGAGGACTGAGACTTCTGGAACCTTTAACTTCTGAACTTCTTCCCCGAATCTGCTGAGAAAACATTTCTGTATATATTCTGTATATATATTGTAAACGGAAGACAATGAAGACAGCGAATAAAATTCTCCTCGGGGGAATCCTCCTTATCTTAGCGGGATTGGGTTTGTACTTCCTCCTCTTGAATCCCTCTCAAAATCTTCCCCCTAATTCCGATTATTCCTGCCGCATTCATATTTCGAAAAAACAAATAACCGTTGAGGAGGGGGAAAAGATCGACATCCCTCTCCGCATCCAAAATTTTGGAAAAAAGACCTGGAAATCCCAGGGCTCTCATCCTTACTTTCTCTCCTACCATCTCCGGAATGAGAGAGGGGAAATGCTTCAGCACGAAAATCCCCGCTTCCCTCTTCCCCATACAGTGGGCCCCACTCAATCCACCGAAATCACCATTAATATCCGAAGTCCTCTTCAAAAAGGATCCTATATTCTGGAATTCGACATGGTGAGAGAAGGAATCACCTGGTTTAAAGACCAAAACTCTCCTACAGCTCAAATCTCTCTTCAGGTGAAAGATAGAACTTGGAAGGACGATGAATATCCGCTCAATCTCGAATACGGCCCTTTTACCCAATTCCACACCAGTATCCCTTCAATCAACCAGATTTATGAACTTATCCGGCTCACTCTGGATCAAAATCAGGTCCAATTCAAAGGGAAGACCGGATTGGTTTCAGGGTTCTCAGCGGGAACCGATTATCCTCAAATCTGGTTGAGAGATGCCAACACCATTATTCCAGCATCCCGATATTTTTACCCTAAGAGTTTCCTCACTTCCTGGTTGGAAGAACACCTGGCTTTTCAGATGAAAAATGGAGCTCTTCAGGATTGGGTCGATTCTCAAGGAAATTTTGACAAAAACACTACAGCTTCCGACCAGGAATCGAGTGCGGTCCAGGCTGCCTACCAGATATATTCTCTGTTGGGGCCTTCCTGGTTAAAAAAATCAATCCAGGGAAAAAAGTTGATTCAGCGCCTGGATAGGGCTCTTTCTTCCCTTTTTAAGTCTCGGTGGAATTCTCAATATGGATTGATCACCGGAGCTCACACCGCTGACTGGGGTGACGTGGATATGGTAGACAAAGACCAGAAAGCCATCTACGTGGATGACCGGACCCACTGGACCGTGGATATATATGATCAGAGCATGCTTCATCATGCTTGCTTGAACTTGGCTAGGATGTGGGAAGCGCTGGGCAGGAAAGATCGAACTTCTCACTGGAAGCACCAGGCTCAAATAATCAAGGAAAACACCAATCAATGGTTATGGCAGGAGGATAAAGGCTTTTACAGGATTCACCTCCATCTGGTCCCGCTTCAACACTCTTTCTCTGAAGACAACATGTATGCCTTGGGAGGGAATACCGAAGCCATTCTTTCCTCCATCGCCGATGAAGAGAAAGCCTCTCAAATAATCCTTGAAGCTCTGGAAAGGCAGAAAACATTTAAAATATCCACCATAAGCGGGGTCCTGCTTCCTCCTTATCCTCCCGATATTTTTGCTCATCCCCTCATGGATGAACCCTATGAATACCAGAATGGAGCTCAATGGGATTGGTTTGGGGGGAAACTTATATATGCCATGTTTGAACATGGGTTCAGCCGTAAAGCCAAAGAAAAATTAATCGAAGTTCTCCGAAAAAATTTATCCAACAAAATTTTCTTTGAATGGCATGATCGAAAGGGAAATGGACATGGAAGCGATTTTTACTGCGGAAGCGCCGGCAGCATCAGCAAAGCTCTTTACGAAGGCTATTTTGGAGTCCGGATGAACCAAAATCAATTATCCCTCGAACCTAAAATAGGAAAGGATGACGCTCAAATCCACCTCTACCAGCCGGCCAACGACCGGTTTGTGGCTTATGACTATGACTTTAAGCCGGAATCAGATAAACTCATCTTCCGCTACAACAGCAATTTCGCTTCCAGAGGAAAACTGGCTATTCTCAGCCCCTGGACCCCTCCGTCCCCAAACCCCGCCTCTCTCCAAAACCATCTAAAGGTTTTTATAGACGGAGAATCTGTGGACTTTTCTATCCAGCGCCGAAACAGGGATCTTTTCATCATCCTGGAGACAGATTTCCGACATCACCGGATTGAAATCTCCTTTTCGGATTGATCTCGGACTCCTCTTTTCCTCAATCAAGGAGACTTCCGGCCCATACAATAATATTCAAAACCCGTCTCCCGGATTTGTTGAGGCTCAAAGATATTTCGACCATCCACAATGATCGGGTTCACCATTTTCTGACGAATTTTCTTTAGATCCAACTCTGCAAACTCTTCCCATTCGGTTATAAAAATTAAAGCATTCACTCCCTCTGCGGCTTCGTAGGAATCTTTGGTATAAATGATATGAGGAGAATTTTCAGGAAAAACCTCTTTCATATTTTCCATAGCCTGAGGATCATAAACACGAAGCTGAGCCCCTTCCTTCAAGAGTTCTTTGATGACTTCAATGCTGGGAGCATTCCGGATGTCATCGGTTTGAGGTTTAAATGAAAGTCCCAAAACTCCGATCTTTTTACCTTTCAGTATCCATAATGATTTCTTTATTTTTTCTACAAACTTTTGGATTCTTTCTGAATTGATCCGGTCTACCTCTTTGAGAAGATGAAAATTTAGCCCCATATCTTCTCCGATATGAGTGAGGGCCCGGATATCCTTAGGAAAGCAGGATCCTCCATAACCCAAACCAGCTTTTAAAAATTGAGCGCCAATCCGGGGATCCAATCCCATTCCTTGGGCTACCTTCTCCACATCCGCATCTGTTTTTTCGCACAGATCGGAGAGGAGATTGATAAAGGAAATTTTCATAGCCAGAAACGAATTGGAGGCATGTTTGATTAACTCGGCGGTATCGATGTTGGTGATAAGAAGCAACTCTTCAAACTTCTTGTAGATCTCAATCAGGGTATTTTTAGCTCTCTCTGTTTCCACTCCGATGATGATGCGGTCAGGATGGAGAAAATCTGAGACTGCCGACCCTTCTCTTAAAAACTCGGGATTCGAGGCTACATCAAAGTCCATGGAATTCTTTTTATTCAAGGTGATGGTTCTCTTGATCCACATGGAAGTTTGAATCGGGACTGTGCTCTTTTCAACTACCAGCTTGTATCCGTTTAAATTTTCGGCAATCTGTTGGGAAACTCCTTCCACATAGCACATATCAGTACTTCCGTCTTCTCTTTGAGGGGTATTGACACAAACAAAAAGAACCTCGGATTCTCGAATAGCCTGATCCAATTTGTAAGTGAAAGATAGGTTGCCCTGATTCAAATTTTTCTGGAGAATCTCTTCCAATCCTGGTTCATAAATATGAGCTATCCCCCGGGAGGCTTCATCCACTTTCTCTTTAACCATATCCGTCCCTATGACTTGGTGTCCTAGATCAGCCAACCCTACGGCCGTAACCAATCCCACATAACCGGTACCGATCACCCCTATTTTCATTTTCTATCTCCTTTTAAGATTATGCCTTGACTACGTTTTTTCTTTTTTTCTTTATTACATTCCGAGTATCGATGATCAAATTGGAATTTTCCAATATCCAACCATAATCATACAGAGAATGGTCTGTAGCTACCACCACAGCATCATATTCTTTCAATTTTTTTTCTGTCAATTCCACCGAACTCATATTCAAATCTGGATAATCTCTGTGTCCTGAGGAATGGGGCACGTACGGGTCATTGTAGGCCACCCGAGCTCCTCTTTTCTGGAATAAGCTGAGTATTTTTAAAGAAGGTGATTCCCTTTGATCATCCACGTCTTTTTTATAAGCGATCCCTAAAATTAAAACCTTGGCCCCTTTGATGGGCTTTTTTCTCTCATTCAAGGCCTCTATGGTCTTCTCCACCACATAGTAGGGCATCATAGTGTTGATTTCGCCGGCAAGTTCAATGAATTTAGTGGGATAATCCACCTCTTTAGCTTTCCAGCTGAGATAAAAGGGGTCCACAGGTATGCAGTGGCCTCCGTATCCAGGCCCGGGTGAAAAGGGCATAAATCCAAACGGTTTGGTGGAAGCCGCTTTCACCACTTCCCATATATCCACATTCATTCGGCTGAATATCATTTTCAATTCATTAACCAGAGCAATGTTGACCGAACGAAAAATATTCTCCAAAAGCTTGGTCGCTTCGGCCACTCGAGGAGAATCCACCACAATTGTCCGGACCACGATCTGATCATAGAGGGCCTTTATCGCTCTCTTGCAGGAAGGAGTCACTCCTCCCACCACTTTAGGGATTTTGGAAGTGGTGTATACCTTATCTCCAGGATTTTCTCTTTCCGGAGAATACCCCAAATAGAAATCTTCCCCTACTTTCCTCCCTGTATTTTCCAGTATAGGGAGCATTTCTTCTTCCGTGGTCCCCGGATAGGTGGTGCTTTCCAAGACCACCAACTGCCCTTTCCCCCAGTTCCTGGAAATAGTCTCCGTGGTCTGAAGAACAAAAGATAAATCCGGATTCCGGTGAGTATCCAGAGGGGTGGGAACACAAACGATAATCACATCCACTTGGGAAAGCTTTTTATAATCAGAAGTAGCCTGGAACTCTTTCAGATCGGAAGAGCACACGTCTGAATCCC